>JANOFZ010000117.1:0-20174 GCA_031413935.1 Thermoleophilia bacterium
CTCGACCCGTGGCCCTCGATCCTCCACCCCCGGTGACCGACCTCGACTGGTCGCCCGAGCGCGCTACCGCCTTCGGGATCCGGGTGCTCGAACTCTACTCCTCGTTGCTGACCGACCTGCCCGATGCGCCGACGAGCCCACACCTGACGACGGCGGGCGTCCGCGCCGCGGTCGCGCTGGATGTGCCCGACCAGCCACTCGACGAGGACGCGTTGATCGAGCACCTGCAGGCGATTCTCGACAACTCGGCACGACCGGGAAGCGGCGGCTTCCTCGCCTACATCTCCGGTGGAGGAACGGTGCCGGGCGCAATCGCAGATCTGCTCGCGTCGGGGTTCAACGCGAACCCCGGCGGCTGGGCGCTCGGTGCGGGTCCGACCGAGGTCGAGGGACAGCTGATCCGCTGGCTCGCAAACCGCTTCGGACTCCCCGCCGGTGCCGGTGGCAATCTCGTCAGCGGTGGATCGCTCGCGAACCTCACCGCGCTGAAGCTCGCGCGCGACCGAGCGAGCACCAATGTGCGGACGACAGGGATCGACGGGCGACGGCTCGCGATCTACGCGTCGGAGGAGAGCCACTTCACGATCGATCGCGCAGCCGACGTGCTCGGCCTCGGCGAATCGGCCGTCCGCAAGGTGGCAGTCGATGATCGGTTGCGGATGCGCGTAGACGATCTCGAGCGGCTCATTGCTGCCGACCTCGCGGCCGGTGTGAGACCAGCCGCGATCGTCGGGACGGCGGGCACGACCGGGACGGGGTCGATCGACCCGCTGGTCGAGATCGCCGAGATCGCTGCCCGGGTCGACGCCTGGTTTCACGTCGATGCGGCCTACGGCGGTGCCGTCGTGCTGTCGGACGAGCTCCGCCCACTCCTGCAGGGCATCGAAATGGCGGACTCGATCACCTTCGACACCCATAAGTGGCTGTACGCGCCGGTCGTCTCCGCCGCGCTCCTCGTCCGTGACCCCTCGACACTGCTGAGCTCGTTCAGTGCGCACGCGGCGTACGTCGCGCAGGATCGCGAAGTTGCGGATCGGGGTACGGACTACGGGTTCGAGGGACTCCAGCTGAGCCGCGGCTTCATCGCCCTTCGTGTCTGGGTGGGACTCCTTGCGCACGGACGAGCCGCCTACGCCCGGCGGATCGAGCACGACGTCGCCCTGACGACCTGGCTTGCCGATCTCGTCGTGGAGGCACCGGATCTCGAGCTCGCGTGCCCCCCATCGCTCTCGATCTGTTGCTTCCGGTACCACCCTGCGGGCGTCGACGATGACGCATACCTCGATCGGCTCAACCACCGTGTCATGACGGAACTGCAGATCGACGGGCGCGTATTCCCCTCGAACGCGGCAGTCCATGGTCGAGCAGCGATCCGTACCTGCATCGTCAGCTACCGCACCGAGGCACGGCATCTACAGCAGCTGCTCGACCTGACACGCGAGATCGGCGAGCACGTGCATGCGAGCGGTGTCGTCGCCTGATGCGGACCCGACGAACACCGAGGGAGTGAGACAGGCATTCCGATCCTGGGCTTCCTCGCACTCCCCCTCGCTGCTCTCGCCTTCACCTCGACGATTCAGCCGCTGCCGGCCCCGCTCAAGACCGACCTCAACCCCACGTACTGGCGTGCCGGCTGCCCGGTGCCGCTGACGGAGCTCCGCCTGCTCACGGTCAGACACTGGGGGTTCGACGGCGACCCACATACCGGCCAGCTGATCGTCAACAGGAAGGCGGCCGTCCCACTCGCACGCGTGTTCGAGCGGCTCTACAAGCTCCACTTCCCGATCCGCCACATGCTCCTCTCCGACTCGTACGGGCCGAGGAGCGAGCAGCCCGTGGACGGCGACATCAGCGGCTCGTTCAAATGCCGGCCCGCTGTCCCCTCCCCGTGCTCGAAGGGGGCCGTGTCGAAGAACTGGTCGAACCACGCCTACGGCCTCGCGATCGACCTCAATCCCGGTGAGAACCCCTACGTCGGCTGCGGACAGACGCGTAACCCCGCGCGGCTTCCCTATCTCGATCGGAAACGGATCCGCCCCGGAATGGTCACGCCCGCCGTCGTCAGGGCCTTCCGCTCGATCGGCTGGGGCTGGGGCGGCGCCTGGACCGGGTCGACCAAGGACTACATGCACTTCTCCTGGAACGGGCGGTAGGCTCACAACTCGTTGAAGCCGGCCGCAGCGAAGTCGCCGTCGAATGCGAGCGCGTCGGTGATGCGCTTCTTCCTCATAAGGGCGAAGCTCGTTGCGTCGACGAAGGAGTATGGGCGCTCGTCATGGACACGCAGCCAGGCCCAGGCTTCGGCCTCCAGATCCGGGTCGATCGGCTCAACCGTCAGAGCCACCCCGCCGAGAACGGAGTCGAGCCACCTCATCGACGGGGTAGACCCGGCCCTCAGACGGAGGAACGTCCACGTCTCCCCGAGGATCAGGTTCGATGTAAGGAGCCGACTCGAGGATGTCGCACGGCCCGATGCGATCGCCTCGATGTGGCGACCCTCACGCGGCAGGAAACGCGCGATGAAATAGGAGCTGTCGACGAATATCACGCGTTGGGGCCAAGCGGTCCGTACAGGTACTCGTTGATGTCGTCGACCGGCTCGACGTCCTTGAAGAGCGGCGCGAGATCCTCCGCGACTCCACCGAGGCCGTTGTCGAATGGCACGACCGCTAGCCCACGCTCTACGCACTCCCGCACGAGCGCGCTCTTCGATGTGTTGCGTGCAGCGGCTTCCCGCTCGAGCCGATCGTCGAGCTCGGGGTCGATGACGATGTTGATCCGGCGCATCCTTGCCACCATTACACATCCTTTGTGAAGAGTGTGTAACAAACAGTGTGCCCGAAGAGGAACATGTTTGTCGAGGGAGAGCTCAGACGGGCTCGGTCGCAACCACCCAGAGAAAACCGTCACCGCACTCGACGCGCCTCGCGTCGCCACCCGGGTCTGTGAGGCGCGTCTGCAAGACGACGACCTCGTCGCCGTCGATCTCGCCGATGGGCGCCCGCAGGCCGGACATGCCGAAGGTGAGATGCCACGCCCGCACCTGGTTGTGGATCGCGCGAGCGGAATGGGACCAGTCGATCCGCACGTAGTCGTCGTCCTCGAAATGCCCCGCCCAGGTCGCTCCGTCCTCGGACTGTGGATCACCCGGGTCTCCCGCCATGACGCGGGCGAGCGTCAGCGGGAGAAGACCCATAGCCAACGCCTGGATCCTTGGGTTGAACTCGTCGATCTTGACGTCGTCGTCCAGGACGGGGATCGATCCCTGCGCGAGCAGGTTGCCGGTATCGAGCTCGGCGTCCATGGAGTGCCAGGTCATCCCCCAGACCGGGTCGTCCTCGCGCACCGTCCACGCAAGCGGAATCGGCCCACGATGACGGGGCAGTAGCGCCGAGTGCTGATTCACGGAGCCGAGCCGCGGCACGTCGAGCGCAGCCTGTGGGATCTTCCAGGGAAAACCCGAGCAGAGCATCAGGTCGGGCTCGTACGCACGCAGGAGAGGTTCGATCGCGTACTTGTCACGTGCGAAGAGAAGGTCGACGCCACCCGGCGCCGTGGCGTCGGTCAACACGAGATGCGGCGGCATCTCCCGGCCGTCGTTCCTTCGGGGGCCGAGCAGGGCGATCGGCTCGTGACCGAGCTCCCGCAACGCCCCCACGAGAGTGTGGGCGAGCGGGGCGATCGAGCAGATGGTGACGATGCGAAGGCTCTCGGGCATCCGGCAATTCTACGGCGCTCAGTACCAGATCGCGACCGGGTGACCGTCGCGGATCTCGGGCGGATCCGGCAGCGAAACGGCATCGCGCCGGGCCGCCGTCCACGCGCACGCAGCAGCATCGAGTAGATCGTCGAGCGGAATCGTCGCGACCGCACCGAGCGTGCCCGGATCGATATTGATCCCGTGCTTGCGCAGCAGGCCGAGGCGCTCGAACGCACCGCCCGCCGACTTCTTGCGGAACTTCAGCCGCTTCATGTCGTTCATCGCGGTGAAGCAGACCTCCGGGTGGACCTCGCGGAACCTCCTGTCAGCGGTCGCGAGTGCGGTGACGTGGCGGATTCGGTCGCCGAGGGCGTGCGCCTGCGCGGAGATGCCACCACCCTCTGCAAACGGTGCGTCGAAGCGCTCCCGCTCCGGGATCGAGAAGACGGAGCTGCCACCAACGACTGCTCTCGCAAGCGCGTCCGCCTCGCGCGGGCCGTAGCCGATGGGGATGTCGATCGAGATCCGCTTCATGTCCGCCAGCTCGGCGAACGACGACTCGACGCCTTCGAGGAGGCGGGCTTCACGAAAGCGGCCGTCGATCAGCACCACGGCAACCCAGCCGCGCTTGCACCCATCGACACCCGCTACGAGCTCGGCCACATGTTCAGTCTGCCGTGCGCGCGGCGTCTCCGTCGTGTCAGGCGATCGACTGTTCCCAGCGTGAGACGGCGTACGGTGCTCCCGGGCGCGCTCCCACGGCGAGGATCGCGGTGCCGTCCACCGTTGCAACTGCCGAGCGGAGAAGTGCCGGATCGCGCACGAAAACGAGGGTTCCCGCCGGCGCGTCGACCGTCTCACCGTCGATCGTGAAAACCGCGTGGCCACTCATCACGGCGAAGAGCTCCTCGTGACCCTCGGTGCCGTAGTCGCTGTCATCGCGCTCATCGTGTTCGGTGATCACCAGCTCGCCTGCATTTCCGGTCGCGCCGTTGACGCCAAATGCCTGCACGTCGAAGTGGCGTCGGACGAGATGGAACGCTGCGGCGCCACTTCCATCGGGAGGGCCGGAGTCGGTGACGACGTCGGCGAGACTGACGGCAGAGAAGGGCGCGGTGCTCGGGTCGCTCACGCGGAGAGTCTGACAGATCAGATCGCGAGCTGCGCGAAGCCCTCGAAGAGATCATCCCAGGTATAGGAGAGCCCGTGGAACGTCCGGGCCTCGTCGATCAGCTCCGGTTCCCGCGCAGGCAACGTCGAGAGCAGCCGCGCCTCGGGCGTGATCCCGACCCGCCAGAGGTTGAGGCGATCTGCATCCCAGCAGGCGCCCGTCGTCGGGTCGTCGCTGACATAGCCCTTGTCGTGCCTCGTGCACGCATCGACGAGAACGCCGAGCCGCTCGTCATCGAGCGTGAGCACGCCCTCAGAGGACAGCTCCAGAGCAAACTGCGCTGCTCGGAGGCCGTGCTGGGGGTCTCGCTGTTCGTTGAAGCGCTGCGTGTCGTGAAGGAGCGCGAAGAGAAGGACGAGCTCCGAATCGCAGCCCTCGACCTGACGGGCGAGTCCGAGCCCCGCCCACGCCACCGCCTTCCAGTGCTGCTCGCCATGATCGCGCGACCCGGGTCGGGTCGACCTCGCGACGACCAGTGGTGCAAGCGACGAATCCATGAAGCGAGCGTAGTCCATCCCGTTGCGCATCAAGCCTCTAATGTCCGTGCTGTGCGCATTCTGATCACCGGTGCGGCGGGCATGCTCGGCGGGAAGCTGGCCGAGCGACTTGCGCGCGACGGAGAGCTCGCGGGAGGGCCCATCGCGCACGTCTTGCTCGCGGATGTGGTGGAACCCGGGCCGCCAGTGCTCGCAGGTTTCGATACCGACATGGTCGTCGCGAATCTCGCAGAGGAGGGGGTTGCGGCCGATCTGCTGGAGAATCGTCCCGACGTCATCTTCCATCTCGCTGCGGTCGTTTCCGCCGCCGCGGAGCGCGACCTCGAGCAGGGGTACCGGACGAACCTGGACGGGACGCGGCTTCTCCTGGACGGCATTCGGATGCGAGGGAGCGAGTATCGCCCGCGGGTCGTCTTTGCCTCCACGATCGCCGTGTTCGGTGCACCTTTCCCGGAGGTCATCGGCGACGAGCAGTGTCTGACGCCCCTGACGAGCTACGGGACACAGAAGGCGATGGCGGAGCTACTACTCTCGGACTACTCTCGCCGCGGCTTCCTGGACGGCATCGGACTCCGCTTGCCGACGATTTGCGTGCGGCCGGGCACACCGAACGCGGCGGCCTCGGGCTTCTTCTCCAGCATCATTCGGGAGCCCTTGAACGGCAAGGAGGCCGTGCTTCCGGTGCCCGACGACACCCGCCACTGGCACGCTTCGCCGCGTGCCGCGATCGGGTTTCTGATCCACGCCGCCACGATTGACACCGCCTTGCTCGGCGGACGGCGTTGTTTGACGATGCCCGGGGTGTCGGTGACGGTGGCCGAACAGATCGAGGCCCTTCGTCACGTCGCCGGCGAAGAGGTCGCGAGGCGGATCCGCCGTGAGCCCGACGAGGCGGTCATGGCGATCGTTGCCGGATGGCCATGCGATTTCGACGCGCGACGCGCGCGGGCGCTCGGGTTCTGCGCGGAAACCGACTTCGAGGAGATCATCCGCATCCATATCGAGGACGAGCTCGGCGGCACGATTCCCGGGGCCGGCGTGTGACGAGAATCGCGTTGGTCACGGGCGCCGGCAGTGGAATCGGCCGGGCGACAGCGGTCGCCCTGGCCGGTGCGGGCTTCACGGTCGTTCTCGCCGGCCGCCGTCTCGAACCGCTCGAGGCAGCCGTGGCGAGCGCCGGGAATGAAGCGGTCGCACTCACCTGCGACGTGCGCGATCCGGCGTCGGTCGCGAGTCTCTTCGCCGAAATCGAAGCACGGTTCGGTCGGCTCGATCTCCTCTTCAACAACGCCGGCGTCGGCTTACCCCCGGCGAAACTCGAGGACGTTGCCTTCGACGACTGGCAGGCTGTGCTCGAGACGAATCTGACGGGGGCGTTCCTCTGCACACAGGAGGCGTTCCGGATCATGAAGAGCCAGACGCCGAGGGGTGGGCGGATCATCAACAATGGCTCGATCTCCGCGAGCGTCCCTCGCCCGAACTCCGCTCCCTACACCGCCGCGAAGCACGGAATCACCGGCCTCACGAGGTCGACATCGCTCGACGGCCGCGCGTACGACATCGCGTGCGGGCAGATCGACATCGGCAACGCCGCCACCTCGATGGTCGCGGAGGCGACATCGATCGGGGCGATCCAGGCGAGCGGTTCCGTCGAGGTCGAGCCCTCCTTCGACGTCGCCCACGTTGCCGATGCCGTGGTCTACATGGCGTCGTTGCCGCTCGACGCGAACGTGCAGTTCCTGACGGTGATGGCGACGAAGATGCCGTTCATCGGCCGCGGCTGACATGTGCTCGTGCTGAACGCACCGTGACGCAGGAGGGAGCAGAGACAACCCTCAGCGAAGCCGACGCGCGGACTCGAACCGCGGACCCCTTCATTACGAGTGAAGTGCTCTACCAGCTGAGCTACGTCGGCGCGCCCCGCATTGTAGGGACTCCCTCGGCCTGCTCGCGCGGTGTCGTCACGCGGTGCGCGTGTACGCGATCTCCCACGCCGGATCCCACGTGGCGCCGCCGTCCTTCGACCGCTCCCAGAGCCAACGGAAGCAGTCGACCTCGATCTCGCAGAACACCATCCGCAGCTCGATCGGCACCCCGCCGCGCACCGTCGACATCTGCAGCACGAACGTGTCACCCTCGCTCCCGCCCGTGAGCGCGAAGTAGCTGCCCTGGTCGTCGACCCACGTCTGGCGCCAGAGGTCGGCCTCGGCGTCGAAGACCGAGACGCTGAAGCCGGTCAGCTCCATCGAGGGGCGGCCCTCGAAGCGCTCGACGACGACCTTTTGGTCGAACTCGCGCGTGATCGTATTCGTTCCCTCGCCGCCGTCCCAGCGCGCGCGCCAGGAGCCCAGCCAGAAGTCGAGCTCGGTGCCGTTCATGCGGCTGGTCCTATCAGCTCAGGGCGCCTCACTGGTCAAGCCCCTCAGCCAACCGCAGCGCTTCAACGTCGATCAAGTCCTGGTCACGGCCCGTAGCACGCTTCAGCATGATCAGATCGTCACGACCGACTACAAGGAACGATACCCCCTCCTCTTCGAGGTCAACTTCCTGAGCCTTCTCGCGTAAGAGATGCCAGGGCTGCTCCGCCAGTGGGACCCCATCCAGGGTCTGGAGGATGTCGAGCTTGCCGAGCTCGGTCTGCAGGAACCAGCTTCCGCCGTCAACGAGGCTACCAAGGTCGAACGGGGGGAGCTCCTCGGCCCGAAAGTCGTCCAGATCCCGAGGTGTGGCGTGCAGCGCGACGAGAGCTCCCCAGAGCCGCGCCAGATTGGCCGGTGCAGGATCGGGGACGACGTCGACATCGTCCGTCCCACGAGGATGGCCATGGAACGCGAGTGAGAAGCCGCCGATGAGAATGAAGTCGACCTGATGTTCTCGGAGAAGCCTTAGGAGATCGAAGAAACGCAGCGGGGCCTGGCCGGGCACTCGGCTCTTCGGATCGCGAGGCGCACCAGTGCTCACGACCGTAAGCCGCCAGCAGCAAGGCGAGCCTGAACAGCACTCAGCTCCGCTGCGATCCGTAGGCGATCCGCCGCCGTGGTCGTCTCATATGTCCGTCGCAGCTCGGCCGCGCTTTCGTTTGGCCGCAATTTGCGCCGCATGCGACCCTTGTCCTCCACGCGGCCGACCGCCGTCGCGATCACGGCCGATGCGACGCCGGTCCGTCGTAGGTCGGCGACCTCCTCGAGAAGATCGAGCACCGCATCGGTCTCGACGCTGGAACGGTTGGTGCCGGGCCGACGAAAGGTCGGAACTGCACCTCTCGAAACCCAATGGTCGAGCGCCTTCACGCTGATTCCAAGTGCGCTTGCTGCGGGAAGCTTCGGAACCGAATCGCCGAGCTCGAGCCGGAGTTCCCGTGCGACCCGCCACAGTTGAGCCCGGGCCGAGGGATCCGCGGCCGCACTAGCCTGACGCAGATCCACGATCTGCCGCAACCGGACGTCCGCGGCGGAATGTCTCTTGCCCTCCATGGCTGAAACTTAGCAGGTAATTCGCGTTTTTCCTCGATTTTCAAGAACTAATCTGGCGACCGATACGAGGTGGAACCCGGGTCGCCGCCTGAAGGCGGCCACCAGGCGCAGGTCAGGCGTCGAATGTTCTTACGGTGCCGTCCTTCTCGATGAGCGCGTTACCGCAAGGTATTGAGACACGCACAGTCAAGCCCTGCTGACCACCTCGCCCCACGTTCGCAACGGTCGCCGAGCCTCCGTGCGACTCGGCGATCGCAGCGGCGATCGCTAGACCGAGCCCCGCACCGCCGACGTCGCGTGAGCGAGACGTGTCTCCACGGTAGAAGCGCTCGAAGGCGTGTGCGAGCTGATCGTCGGAGAGGCCCGGCCCCGCGTCGATGACCTCGACGACCGCAAGGTCGCCTTCGTGAACGACCCGCACTGTCGCGGGAGCCCCGGCCGGGGTGTGCGCACGGACGTTCGCTAGCAGGTTGTCGAGGATCTGGCGTAGGCGCTCGCTATCCCCTTCCACCTCGACGGGCGACGGCGCTTCGAGGTCGATCTCACGGTCGGGGTCGAGCATTCTCGCCGCCTCGACTGCGTCGCTTGCGACGTTGGCGAGCGCGACAGGCTTGCGCTCGAGCGGGCGCCCCTGGTCGAGTCGCGCCAACAGCAGGAGGTCGTCGACGAGCAACCCCATCCGCCTGGACTCGCGCTGGATTCCGGTCATCGCGCGCTCGAGATCATCGGGCCGCTCGCGTGCGCCTCGGTCGAACAGCTCCGCGTAGGCGCGCACTGCTGCAAGCGGGGTGCGGAGCTCGTGGGACGCGTCCGCGACGAAGCGTCGGAGTCGCTGCTCGGAGGCGGTGCGCTCGTCGAACGCCTCCTCGATCTGCCCGAGCATCGTGTTCAGCGCTCCGCCCAGGCGGCCCACCTCCGTCTTCGGGTCGTCGTTTTCGACCCGCTGCGAGAGATCGCCGCCCGCGATCGCAGCGGCCGTCACCTCGATCCGCCCGAGCGGACGCAAGCCGACGCGCACGAGCCAGAGACCTGCGAGCAGCGTCGCGAGAAGAACGGAGCCGGCAACGACGAACTCGACGACGAGGAGTTGATGCAGCGTGTCGTCGACCTCGTCGAGCGGTGCGGCCACGATGAGAATCTCATTCCCCACGCCGAGCGGCTCGAGCACGACGCGAAATCGCGTCTCGCCACTGACCGCCGAAACGGTAAACGGCCCACCTCCGGCCGCGGCCGCCTTCGCACTCTCGGTGGAGATGTCCGGTTGGGGAAGTGGTGTCTCGCCCGGACGAGTCCCGATCGGAGCCCAGCGAATCACGTCGCTTGCGTCGATAGAGCCGATGTAGATCCCCGGGTTCGCGGCGCCGAGCGCGTCGAATCCGCCGGGACTACCGCGGCCACCGGGCCGGCCGCGTTCGAACGAGCGCTCGATCGCCTCGGCACCGCCGGTGACGGTTCGATCGACGCGATCGACGAGGAAGGAGCGCAATGAGGCGTACGTCGCGATGCCGGCGACGATCAAGCCGACCGCAGTGAGCGAGACGACGACCGTGAGGAGGCGCGCTCTCAGAGACATGCGGCGAGGTCGGGTTGGGAGTATCGGGACAGCGCCCGGATCGCGGAGGCGAGACCGCGGAACCCAGAAGCGCGGAACCCAGAAGCGCGGAACCCAGGGGACAGGCTAAAGCCTGTCACCGCGCGACCCATGCGTCTACGCCTCGCGCAACGCGTAGCCGACGAGGCGCACCGTCTGGATCAACGGCGGCCCGAGCGGGTCGAGCTTCTTGCGCAGATAGCTGATGTAGGTCTCCACGACATTCGCATCACCCCCGAAGTCGTAGTGCCAGACGTTGTCCAGGATCTGGCGTTTCGTCAACACCCTCCTCGGGTTCAGCATCAGGAAGCGCAGCAATTCGAACTCGGTGCGCGTCAGCTCGACGGGGTGATCACCGCGCCGCACCTCGCGGGTCGCCTCGTCGAGCGTGAGGTCGGCGAAGCGCATCGCGCCGTCCGTCTCGCCGCGCGTTCGCCTCAGCACCGACTGCACGCGCGCCACGATCTCGGCCAGGCTGAACGGCTTCGTCACGTAGTCGTCGGCCAGGGCAAGCCCGGCGACCTTGTCCTCCGTTGCGTCCTTCGCGGTGAGGAAGATCACCGGCACGCGGTGGTTGCCGTCCCTGAGGCGCCGGGCGATCGAGAAGCCATCGAGATCGGGCAGCATCACGTCGAGCACGATCAGGTCGGGGCGGAACTCGTCGATCGCCTGCTCGGCCGCCCGACCCGCGCCCACCTCCATCGTTTCGTACCCCTCGTACCGCAGCGCAGTCGCGACAGCGTCCGTGATCGAAGGCTCGTCGTCGACGACGAGCACCCGGGCGACACTCGTGGGAACTGCTGCGACCTCTGCCATCGCTCGTAGAGTGCCACGTGTTCCTGTGAGCCGCCTGTGCGACGGCTGTGGACGCGAGAGGAGCGCCGGATCAGGCGTCGATCGCCGCCGCGACTGGCAGCACGAGCTCCACCGCATCGCCCACGCTCACGGTGCCGGGCCGGAGCACGTCGGCGTTTAGGGCGATCCGGCCGCGGAACCGGCGGCCAATGTCCTTCAGCACCTCGGGATCCCGCTCGAGCGTGTCCGGATCGACGGTGGTCATCGGGCAGCGAGCGCGCAGCGAGTCGAGCCAGATCACGGCATCGCCGATATGGAGCTCCGCTCGTTCCCACTCACGCTCCGCGAGACCCTCCACCCCGCCGATCACGATGCTGGGCCGCAGTCTCCGGACGTCACGACCGAACTCGGCCACGGCACCGTCCGTTGCGACGAGCAACGGGAGAATGTCGAACCGGGCGAGCCCGTCGAACGCGGCAAGCTCCGCGTCGTCACCTGCAGCGGCCCGCACGAGCGCGAGTGCCTCGGGGGAGTCCCAGGGGCGACCGTCGACGAGCGGTCGGTCGGTCGGATCAAGGCTGCCGTGAAGGCCGAGGAGGTGGTGCTGCCGGCGCGACGTCCGAACCCCCTCCGGGCCACGGACGTGGACGACCCGGTCGCCCGGGATGCCGTCGGCGGTGAGCTCTGCCGACTCGAGGTGCTCGCCGGCGAGCGTCTTCACCGGGTAGCGCCAGAGCTGCTCGACGAACAGGCTCATTGCGACGCCTCGATCAGAAGCGCAGCCGCCTCGCGCGCCGCAACGATCGGCTCGCAGGAGGAGAGCACGGCGGCCTCGACCATGGCACCGTCGAGAAGCACGCCGATCATGCGGCCAAGCCGCTCCGGATGGGCGTAGCCACCGTCGGCTGCGAGCGAAGTGAGATACGTCAGCAGAGCCACCTTGTGCGCGGCGATGATCCGCCGATGGGTGTCGTCGATCTCGGCCGTCTCGGCGGCGGAGTTGACGAAGGCGCAGCCGCGGTAGCCGGGCGACGCCGCCCACTCCGCGATCGCGTCGAAGGCTGCGAGGAGCGGCTCCTCGCCGGCGGCGGCGCGACGGTCGACCAATGAGGTGAACCACTCCATCCAGGTCGTGTGGCGGTCGGTCAGCCAGGCGGCGACGAGCTCCCGCTTGGACGGATAGAGGCTATAGAGACGCCGAAGCGAGACGCCCGAGTAGTCGCGGATGTCGGCCATCCCGACCCCCGCAATCCCCCGCGCGTAGAAGACCGCGTTCGCCGACTGGAGCACGGCCGCGCGGGCCGTGTCGTCGTCAATCGTGGCTGCAGGGCTCACCGGAGGGGTATCCCGCTGTCATCACCCTCGACCCGCGGGCCGTGAAGCCTGCGCTCGGCCTCCGTGATCGCGAGATCGTTGATACTCGCCTCACGGCGCTGCATCAAGCCGTCCGCATCGAACTCCCAGAGCTCGTTGCCGTAGGAGCGAATCCAGTTGCCGCCGGTGTCGTGCCACTCGTACTGGAAGCGCACCGCGATCCGATCGTCGCCGAACGTCCAGAGATCCTTGCGCAGGACGTAGTCGAGCTCGCTCTCCCACTTCCGCGCGAGAAAGGCGCGGATCTCCTCCCGACCGGTGACGAACTCATCGCGATTGCGCCAGACGGAATCGATGGTGTAGGCGGCGGCGACGCGGTCGGGGTCGCGGGTGTTCCACGCCGCCTCGGCGGCGAGCACCTTCTGGCGGGCGGTCGTCGCGGTGAACGGTGGGACGGGAGGGCGAGGGGTCACGGCGGCTCCTTGATGAGAATGACTGTTCCCATGATATGAGAACGATCATTCTCATGTCAAGTCGGGAGGCTGTCCGCCGAGGGAGTTTCAGGCGAAGGCGCGCCGTAACTGCACGAACAGCGCGTCGAGCCACAGTGCCGGGTTCACGTTGAACTCCTCGGCCGAGCGCCAGGATTCGCGCACGAGGGCCGCCGCGCGCTCCGGGCCACGGCCGAGATCGAGCGCGACGTCCGCCCGGAGCTCTGTGAGGTGGTCGGCGTGGATCACCGTCGCCTCCGCCCCGTTTGCAACGACAACGAGGTCGCGGTACCACGCCGCGAGTTCCTCGAGTTGGGCGAGCATCTCCTCCCGCTCCGCGCCACGCTGCACGCGCTTGACTCGCTGCTCGGCCTCCTTCGGGCTCAGGTCGAGACCGTCCACCACGGTTTCCTCAGCCTCCTTGGCGGCGTCTCCTCTGAGGCGGATCGCCTCGAGCAGCGTGCTCGACGCCTCGGCGGAATAAAACGCCGCCTCGGAGTACGGACCGCGGGCGGCAGCGATGATCGCCGACCGGCGCGTCCGGACGGCGGGATCGATCAGGCGCGCGGCGCGGTCGAGACGCCCGGCGGCGACACGGGCGATCGCCGTCGCCTCGTTCTCGGACAGCTCGGGTGCGCGCTCGTCCAGCCAGCCCCGCACTGCACGCTCGGAGAGGCGCCGGAACGGCACCGGCTGGCAGCGCGAACGGATCGTCTCCGGAATCGGGCCGAGCTCATCGGCAACCAGCACGATCGTCGCGTACGCGGGCGGCTCCTCGAGATCCTTGAGCAGCGCATCGGCGGCGTCAGGGTTGAGCCGGTGCGCCCCGAGCAGGAGGTAGACGCGACGATCGGCCTCGAACGGGCGCAGATGAAGGTCGTGATGGAGCTCGCGGATGACGTCGATCCTGATCATGTCTCCGAGCGGCTCGACGACCCTCAGGTCGGGATGCGTGCGTTCGGCGACCCGGCGTGGATCACCGAGCAGGGCGCCGGCGAACGCGAATGCGGCTGCCTCCTTCCCCACACCCGCGGGCCCGTGAAAGAGGAACGCGTGCGCCTCTCCATCGGCGAGCACGGATGTGAGCAGCCGCTTCGCCTCGGCCTGTTCAGGAATCCCGGCGAACGGCTCCATAGATCTCCTCGGCGATCAACTCAGGCGGGGCAGTCCCATCGACCGTCAGGTACCGATCGGGGAAGAGCGCCGCAAGCTTCCTGTATGCGTCAGCCGCCCGCGCATGGAACCCGTCGTCCTCACGCTCGATGCGGTCGCGCTCCTCGCTCATGCGTGCAACAGCACGACCCGACTCGATGTCGATCAGGATGGTGTGGTCGGGCATCAGGCCCCCCACCGCAGCGAGGTTGAGCTCGAGCACGCGATCGAGGCCGAGCCCCCGGGCGACTCCCTGGTAGGCGACCGACGAGTCGACATACCTGTCACAGAGCACGGTCGCTCCACGGGCGAGCGCAGGCCGGATCAGCTCCTCGACGTGCTGCGCGCGTGAAGCTGCGTACAGCGCCGCCTCGGCCCACGGGGCCATGTCTCCACCGTGGAGCACCAGATCGCGGATCTCCTCGCCGAGCGGCGTCCCACCCGGCTCACGGGTGATGACGACTTCGACGCCCTCGGCCTCGAGGCGCGCTGCGAGCATGCGGACCTGCGTCGTCTTGCCGGAGCCGTCGAGCCCCTCGAAGGTAATGAACATCTATCAGTAGATTACGGCGATGACGGTCATCGTTACCGGTGGTGCCGGTTTCATCGGCTCCCACGTCGTGGAAGCACTCCTCGCGCGGGGCGATGAGGTGCACGTCGTGGACGATCTCTCGACGGGGTTCCGCGCAAATGTTCCCGTCGCCGCAACGCTCCACGTGCACGACGTCCGCGAGCCTCTCGACAAGATCGCGCAGGAGACGGGAGCACACTCCTTCGTCCACCTCGCCGCTCAGGCCGACGTACGCGTGTCGGTCTCCGAGCCCGATCGCGATGCTGCGATCAACGTCGTCGGCACCGTGAACGTGCTCGAGGCCGCTCGAGTCGTCGGTGCCCGCGTCGTCTTCGCCTCGACAGGCGGGGCGATCTACGGCGAATGCGAACGACCGGCCCGCGAGGACGATCCTTGTCTTCCTCTCTCCCCGTACGGGGCGGCGAAGCTCGCCGGCGAAGGCTACCTCGGCGCGTTCGCCCGGCTCTACGGCGTTCCCCACGTGGCGCTGCGCTTCGGCAACGTCTACGGCCCGCGCCAGAATCCACACGGCGAGGCAGGGGTCGTCGCGATCTTCCTCGGTCGACTCCAGAGCGGCGAGCCGTGCCGTATCTTCGGGGATGGCTCCCAGGGGAGGGACTACGTCTACGCCGGTGATGTCGCACGGGCGACGGTCGCGGCGCTCGACAGCGATGTCGGTGGCGTGTTCAACATCGGCACCGGAATTGCGACCACGGTGCTCGAGCTCTACGCCGTCTGCCGGTCGGTCGCCGGCTCGGATGCGCCACCAATCCATGAAGCGGAGCGACCGGGTGAGCTCGGTCGGAGCGTGCTCGATGGAGAGCGCGCGGCGGCGGCTCTCGGCTTCCGCGCGGAGACGTCTCTCGCGGTCGGCGTCGCTGCCACCTGGGCCGCCCTACCGCCTCTCACCTAAAGGCTTAAGAAGGAGCGAGGTGCTCCCGGGCGAAGGATTCCGCCGTGGACGTCTCCTTCCATCACCATGAGCAGCTCGTGCGCCCCTGGCGCACTGCGGCATTCGTGGCGGCCGCGGTCGCAGCGGTAGAACTTCTGATTCTCATCGTGGTCGGCGGTGCGCTGATCGCGAAGGCGTCGACCGGCGCTTCGGTGAAACCCGCGCAGAAGGCAGCCGTGACGAGGACAGCGGTCGCGAAGACCGGGTCGACCACCGCCGCAGCGAAGCCACGCCGCACAGTCGTTCCGATCGCACACCTGACCCGCACACGCGTCTCCGTTGTCGTGCTCAACGGCAGCAGCAGGCAGGGCGCCGCCGCGGCGACGGCTGGGAAGGCGTCCCGGCGGGGCTATCGCATCGGCGCCGTCGCGAACGCACCGGGCTCCGACTTCACGCGTACGCTCGTCATGTATCGGAAGGGGTTCGAGGGAGAAGGCCGCCGGCTCGCGAGCGACCTCGGGATCGGGATCGTCGGCCCTCTCGACGGCATCCGCACAGCACAGCTGCACGGCTCGCACGCCGTCGTCGTCATCGGCGGCTGAGCTTCCTCACCGACCGCAGGCAGGGTTCTCCGTGTCGTTCACTGCATCCCTCGCGCGATCCAACTCGCTGCCCGCGTAGAAGAGGCTGCTCTTCGGGTCGAGCGTGTAAGCGGCGTTCAGCGCGTAGTACGCACCGCAGAGATCACCCTTGATGTAGCGGAACAGGCCGAGCTCGTACCACGTGGCCGGGTTCTCGGGCTGGAGGCGAGTCGCCTGAACGTAGAGCGCATCGGCGCCGGACGGGTTGTCGGCCGCCGTTGCGACGGTCGCTCGAGCGTAGAGCGGCTCCGTCGAGAGCGGGTTCAGTCGCTGCGCGCGGAGCGCAGCAGAGCCCGCCGCGTCGAGCCTGCCTTCGCTGCTCTTCCGGTAGGTGGCCTCGACCGAGCGGGTCGAGAGCGCCGGTGCCACGAGCACCCAGCCGGCGGCGACGGCAGCCACGACGGCGCCGGCCGTTACGAGCCTGCCGGGCCTCGCTGCCGCCGGCCGGCCGGCGCCGAGTAGCACCGCCGAGACGAGCATCGTCGGCGCCGCGACGGCGAGGAAGTCGAGGCTGAGATCGACAAGGGCGTGCAACGCAAATGCGAACGGGAGTGCGACGAGTGCGACTGCGGCGGCGCGGTCGTCTTCCTCGAGCCGACGGAGCGTCGCGCGGATCCCGAGCGCAAGCCCGACGACGAACGTGAAGCCGAGAAGAAATCCCGGCAGGCCCGTCTCGGAGAGAAGCTGCAGCGGGACACTGTGCGGCGAGCTGACGTTCTCGGCGTCGTTCCGCACGCGCTTGCGCGCGATCTCGAATGTCGAGGCTCCTGTCCCTCCCGCCGGGTTGGCGCGGAAGACCTGCCAGGACTCTCCCCACCAGACAGTGCGATTGTTGGTCTCCAGCTGCCCGAAACGGCCTGGGCCGTTGACGACCTCCCCCGAACTCGCAAGCTGATCCGCGCCCCAGGTGACGGGGTTCCCCACCGCGGCCACGAGACCGAGGAGGCCGGCCGCGAACAGAACCACCGCGGCGCCGAGGAGGCCGCGCACGACAGCGCGTCGCCGTGTCTCGACGAGTCGGGCAACGGGCACTTTGCTGACGGCGAAAAGGACGACCAGCACGCCGAGCAGCGTCAGCACGCCGAGGACGGCACCGCTCGAGACACGATCCTGGGATGCACCGCCATCCTCCACGAGCGCGGGTTGCGTGAACGCCCAGCCTGCGACAAGAAGGCCGGGGCCACACGCGAGGAACGCGAACAGCGCAGCCTCCACACGATCAGCCTTCAGGGCGAGCACGAGGGCGATGACGGCGAGCCCGGCGACGAGTCCGGTACGCGACTGCGTCAGGAGGATCACGAGCGTTGCGATGTAGAGCAGAAGCGCGCCGAGAGGGCGAACGAAGCGAACGTGTACTGTCGCCACGAGCCACAGCCCGAGACCAAGGGCGGCGTCGGCAAGGAGCGCGAGGGCGTTCCAGTAACCAATCGACCCTCGCAGCCGAGCAACGCGACCCGCGTCATCCGGACCGAGCGCGGGCACGGCCTTCCCGAGCAGCGCCCAACAGAGGACAGCGCCGAGGGTGGCGGCGAGAACGAGCGCGACGACCCGCACGGGACGGCCGGGGAGGACGGCAGCTGCCAGCCCGACAACACCGAAGGCGAGGAGAACAAGGCCCTTGCCGAGAGCAGCAAAGGAACGGTCGCCGGCGATCGACCACCAGACGGTCAGACCCGTCCAGACGACGAGGGCAGCAGCGGCCGCCACGGCAACGAGTGCCGTGCGGTCGAGGCGCGGCAGCACGACGGCGCCACGCGCCCAACCGACAAGGAGCAGCGTCGCGACGAGCACCGCGGCCGAGCCGAGGGTGGCGGTCGCTCCCGTGCCCGACGCACCTCCCGCGAAGAACGCCCACACGACAAGCACGCTGACCGCACCCAGGATCACCGCGGCGAGACCTGATCGCGTCGAACTCGATGCCCCGTCCATGGCGGGCCACGGTACCACCAGTGCTGGTCGGTTCTCTTGCCGCGAAGACTTACAATTCGTTTACCATCCGCACACCGTCGCCTCAATGGCAGCCGACAGACTTGCAACACTCTCGGCACCCCTGTGCCGCACCCACCGTGTTTCGATTTCCCCACCTTCATCGCATCCTGCTGCTCGGCCTTGCGGTCTTGACCCTGATGGCCGCTTCGGCCGTGGCGAGCGACACGGCGATGGCAAAGCCGAAGTCGTGCGCACAGAAGGTGATCGACGACTGGTTCGACGACGGCCGCGTCAACAAGATCTACCCGCTCCCCTGTTACACCCAGGCGATCAAGAAGCTCCCACCTGACCTGTTGATCTACGGCAACGCCGAGGAAGAGATCGGTCGCGCGCTCGCGTTTGCCAAGCAGGGAAAGCCCGATCCGGGTGGGAAAGATCCGTCGCCAACTCAGACGGGCACAACCGAGACCAGCACGGACACGACCGGCACGACCAAGACCGGCACGGACACGACCGCGACGGACACGACCGGTACGACCAAGACCGGCACGGACACGACCGCGACGGACACGTCCGGCCCGTCGTCGGTGCCGATCCCGCTGCTCGTGCTCGGTGGACTCGCCGTCCTTCTGCTCGCCGCCGGCTCCGCCGGCTACCTCCGTCGCCGCATGAACGGCGACGGGGACGACGACGGCTCGGCCACTCCGCCGCCCGCCACCTAAGAGCCTCCAAGCCTCCCGCCACCCTGGCTCGCCGGTAAACTGGGACGAACGGCTAGGCAACCATTTTCCTGCAAATTGCGGGAAAATGGCCGAAAGAGGGTGCCGTCCGACGCACCTCCTAGCATCCCGAATCCCTCCCAGCGTCGCATCTCGCGGGACGGAGGACATCTTTCCCTCGATCGACGGACGGCCGGGAGGCAGGCATGGCAACCACAAAGGCAACACCAGCGTCAGAGACGACCGTAACGACGCTGCCCGCGACCGACGACTACGTCAACGCGGTAGTCGACGAGAGTGCGAGCATCACCCCACAACGATTCTTCACGATCCCCGGCCGCGACCCGTTCGACGAGATCGAATGGGAATCGCGCCATGCGCTGATCCCCGGCAAGGACGGCCCGGCATTCGATCAGAAGGACGTCGAGTTTCCCCGCTTCTGGTCGCAGACGGCAACGAACATCGTCGCGCAGAAGTACTTCCGTGGTCGTATGACCTCCCCCGAGCGCGAGCGCTCGGTGAAGCAGATGGTCGGACGGGTCGTCGACACGATCGGCGGCTGGGGTCGGCAGGGCGGCTACTTCGCGACCACTGACGAGGGCGACACGTTCGAGGCAGAGCTGAAGGCGATCCTCGTCAACCAGATCGCGTCGTTCAACTCGCCCGTGTGGTTCAACGTCGGCTTCGAGGAGCGTCCTCAATGTAGCGCGTGCTTTATCCTCTCGATCGACGACTCGATGGACTCGATCCTCGATTGGATTCGTCGCGAGGGTGTCATCTTCCGCGGTGGCTCGGGCTCGGGCATCAACCTCTCGCGCCTGCGCTCGTCGCAGGAGCAGCTGTCGAAGGGCGGCTACGCCTCCGGGCCAGTCTCGTTCATGCGTGGCGCCGACGCCTCGGCGGGCACGATCAAGTCGGGTGGTAAGACGCGGCGCGCGGCGAAGATGGTCGTGCTCGACATCGATCATCCCGACGTCGACGAGTTCATCTGGTGCAAGGCGAAGGAGGAGCGGAAGGCTCGCGTCCTCGAGCATGCGGGCTACGACATGTCGCTCGACTCGCCCGACTGGGGCTCGATCCAGTATCAGAACGCGAACAACTCGGTGCGCGTCACGGATGCCTTCATGGAAGCAGTCGTCGAGGGCAAGGAGTGGAACCTCACCGCCCGCACCGACGGCTCCGTCGTCCGCACGGTCGACGCGCGCGAGCTCATGAAGGACATCGCGGAAGCCTCCTGG
>JANOFZ010000118.1:0-34956 GCA_031413935.1 Thermoleophilia bacterium
CGACCCCTTGTCGCCAAGACGGTCTGCTTCGACGGCGGAGATCGCGGAGAGATAGCCCGGCACGAGCGGCAGCACGCACGGCGCGAGGAAGGACACGAAGCCGGCGATGAGCGCGACGATGGGATCGGTAGGCCGCACGTCGTCAGTCTTCGAAGCGGCTGAGTTCCTCGTCCAGCCGCTGCTCGAGCTCGGGATCGAGGTCGGCGCCCGGGGCGTCTGCTGCGTCGTCGCGCCTCTTGCTCCAGGTCAACGCGAGCGCGCCGACGACGACCGCGCCGATCGCCACCGCCCCGAGCGGCAGGAGCCACGCGAGAAGGTCGAATCCCCGTTTCGGCGGCTCGGCGAGGACGCCGGGCCCGAACTGGTCGACGAGCTGCTCCTTGATCTCCGCCCCACTGTCCCCCGCGGCGATCCTGTCCCGGATGTAGGTCTTCATCCGCACCGCAATCGGTGCGTTCGACTGGTCGAGCGTCGTCTTGCACGTCGGACAGACGATCTCCGCCTCGAGGTCGGCCTGAACGGGACTGCCCGCAGCGTCGGCCGACGCGGCAAGAACGAGCGCCGCAATGGCCGCGATCACGAGCCGGGTCACTTCGAGTCGCCAAGAGCGAGCCTGATGCCCTCCGCGTACCGCTCGCGGTTGCGCTCGAGATCGATCCCACCTTCGATCACCTCGCCGACGATCCGGCCCTCCCGGTTGACGAAGAACGTCTCGGGGAACCCACGCACCCCCCACTTGCCGAGCGTCGATCCACGGCCGTCGTCAACAACGGGGTAGGTAAGCCCGAAGCGCTTGATAAAGCGCTTGCCATCCTGCCGGAAGTCCTTGGCGTCGACACCAAGGACGACGAGGCCCTGGTCACGGTACTTCTCGTACGTCTTCTGCAGTTCGGGCGCCTCGTCCTTGCAGGGGACGCACCACGACGCCCAGAAGTTCACGACAACCCCCTTGCCCTTGAGGGAGGAGAACGTGAGGTCGCCTCCCTCCGAATCGATCCGGGGCAGCGTGAAATCAGGCGCCACAGGATTGGCGCCACCTGCGAGCTCGGCTGATGCTCCGCCCCCGCTACCGAATGCGAGCTTCCAGCCGAGCAAGGCGAGCAGGCCGACGACGGCTACGACGGCGATGACCTGGCCGACGGTCTTCGCTCGTCCCGTCATGCAGCAACGATGAAGACGGGCGTCCCGACCTCGACCTGCGTGAACAGCCACTCGACCTGAGGAATCAGCATCCTGATGCACCCATGGGATGCGGAGTAGCCGATCGAGGCGGCATCGGGCGTCCCGTGAATCCCAACGTAGGGGGAGGAGATACCCATCCAGCGCGTCCCGAGAGGATTGCCGGGGCCAGGCGGTACCGGCTTCGCATCCTTCGCCCAGTCGGACCCGGGGGGCGGATACCACCACGGGTTCTCCTGCTTGGTGATGACCTCGAACTTCCCGAGCGGCGTCGGATACTCCGGGAGCCCGGTCGCGACCTTGAACATGCGGATCAACTTCGAGTTCGTGCCGACGCGGTAGTAGTGCAGCTCGTTCGATCCACGCCTGATCACGATCGCACGGCCGAGCGTATCGCTCTTGATCGGCGCCTCGATCTTCTCAAACGGGAGATCAAGAAGGCCGCGCCTTTGCGTCTTCAATGCGAGCACGATCACCCGCGTCGCGACGATCGGCTTCAGCCGCCGTCCCGGAACGTCCCGGGTGGCAATCGGCTTCAGGTTGTGCAAACGAAGCGTCGCGTCGGCGGGCTCACGCTGGAAGCGCTTCGCCAGGGACGCTACGAGCCGGTTGACCTTCGGCGCCGTCACCGCGACGTTGAGCGGCACCGCAAATCCGGGTCGCTTGACGCGCGCTGCAAGACCCACCGCGCTGTCGATGTCGGGGACAGCGCCGAGCTCTCTGGGTGTGACGGTGATGCGCGACCCCGGGCCTCCGACGAGCCGAAGGGGACGGGCAAACCGCGACGTCACGAGATCCCGAGCCTCGGCAGCCGTCAGGCCACCAACGAGCGTTCCGCCGATGGTCACGCCGGCCGCGATCACCTTCGGCTGAGGCGGGAGCGGGGTTGTTGTCGTTGCTGTCGTTGCTGTCGTGTCGGTCGCGGTGGTCGTGGTGGTCGTGGTCGACGTCGAGGTCGTTCCCTCGTCAGCGCCAGCACGTGGTGCGGCAGCAAGCAGGACCGCGACGGCCAGCCCGGCAGCGCCGCATGCCGAAAAAGCTGCGATCGACACTCCGCGTTTCACATCACAAGTGTACCGGCGAAGATGCGCGGATCATTCGTGATCACGCCGTCGACACCCGCCGTAACGACACGTTTAAGGTCTTCCGGCTCATCGACGGTCCAGGTGAGCACGGGCAATCCCGCCGCATGGCACTTGGCGACCGACGCCTCCGTGACGAGCCGGTGCTCCAGCATGACGGCCGTTGCCCCCACACCACGCGCGAGCCGCGGCAGCCGGAGCGGCACGGACGCGCGCATCGATGAGAGCCCGAGCGACACGATCGGCCAGAGATATGGCTTCCGCGAGATCGAGAGTCGATCTTCCGGATACGTGATCCCAACGCGTACCCGTGGCGCCTCGCGCACAACGGTGCGGAGGCTTGGACGATGAAAACCGCTGATCACCGTCCTCGATTCGAGACCGTGACGCCTGATCGCGGCCGCCAGTTCATCGAGTCGGATCTTTAGCTTCAGGTCGACGTGCAAACCGACGTCGGGTGCCTCGTCAACAAAGAACGCGAGCGCCTCGTCGAAGGTCGGGACGTCTGGCGCAACCTCGCGAAGCGCCTCGAGCGAGTGGCTCCTGACGCGGCCGGAGGCCAGCCCGTGACTCACCTCGTCGAGGTGGTCGGAGTGGGCAAGAATCAGGGGCCCGCTCTTGAGGTCGAGTACGTCGAACTCGATCAGGTCGACCCCGACTTCAATCGCCGCACGGAACGAGTCGAGTGTGTTCTCCGGTGCCAGCGTCGCTGCACCGCGATGACCGATCCGGAGGTACGGCCGCCCGTCGCGACGAAGGTCGATCACGGTACCTTCCGCTCCGACCGGAGACGCCGGAGCCACCAGGTCGCGAGAATCGAAACGGCGACAGCCTGCAGGACAACGATCCCGGCGGCAAGCTGCGACGTGTCCTGCCAGAACGCCTCCGGGTACAGACGGAGCAGCGTGTCGGTGGTCGAGAACCGCCACGTGTCGCCGCTGAAGAACACCTCGTGGAAGCGCAAGAAGAAGTCGTCGAAGCCGAGCAGGATGATCGGCACTACGAGCAGCACAATCGCGAAGGTCACGAACGCGCCGATCTGGAGCCCACGAGGCACAACCGTGCGCCACCGCGATGAGCGCCGGAGCCCAAGCGCGAGCGCGAGGAGGATGCCAACGACGACGAGCTGCAGTCGTAGCGCGTTCCCGAGCAGTCGGCGCACGTCGGCCATGTGTCGGAGCTCCCGACCGTCGAACGCGGGTGATCCGTCAGGGAGGGTAGCCCTCTCGAGCAGCGCGATCCCCTCGCTCGCCGGCTGGATCGAACGGAGCCCCGTGAGGGCGAGCGCAAGGCGGTCCTCCCCTGCGAGCCCGTAGCGGTCCGCAGGAAAACCGTCCTGGCCGAGCTCGTAGCGGACGAACCAGTCGCTGGACAGGATGCGAAACGCGTTCACGACGAAGATGGGCGTCACGGTGATCGCGATGAGAATGACGACGAGTCCCGTCATGACGGCCGAATGTCCACGCAGATGGATGATTCCGGATCTCAGAGGCCGAAGAGTTTCTGGATCTCGTTCCAGATCGTGACCGAGAGGGCGACGCTCGCGACGAGCAACAGCAGGAGTACGACCCAGAATCGAAGGCCGGCGCGCCGCGTCCTTCGGCGGTGTTCGATTCGAGCCTTCCGGCGGGCCCGATGCAGCCGAACCGTATCGCGGACGGCCTCGTGATCCACCACCGGAACATCGTCTGACGGCACGTCGCTTGTCTGTTGCACCACATTGCGAAGTGTAAGCGCCAACTCCATCGGCGCGATGATCCATACTATGACGCGATGGCACTCCCCGATCGCGACAGCTACGGCGGCTCGATCCTCGAGCGAGGCCTCCTCGGGATCGGCGACCGCCTCGGCCTCCTCGCCGGAGTCGTGCTCGCCGTGTCCGCGTTCACGGGTTGGTACTCGGGCTCCGGAGAGGGTGTCAAGGTGTCTGTTACGGGCTGGGACACCGGCGTCGCCGGCAAGATCGTCTTCTTTCTCGGAATCGCCGTCGTAATCGTCGTCGCGCTCCGGGAAGGCGGCGTCGAGCCGCCGGCTACGGTGCCACAGAGCCTGGTCACGATCTTCCTCGGTTCAGCCGCGACGATCATCGTGCTCGTACGTGCGATCTCGATCCCCGACGACTTCTTCTTCGCCGGGCGGGGCGTCGGAATCTGGATCAGCCTCGCCGCCGCGATCGGCGTGATCGTGGCCGGGCTCCTCCAGGCCTCCGAAGAGCTCTGACCAAGACCGGCCTCAGGACCCGGTTGCTGTGCCCGACTGATCGGTGAGCGTCGTGAGTGTGCGGACGTAGGTCTCCGTGGACGGTGGCGGTGGACCATCATTCAGGGCCTGCCCGATCGCGATCCCGAGCACGAAGATGACGAGCACGAAGGCAGCGACGAGGAGCCGCCGCGGCCACGGGTTTCGCCGGGTCGATCGCCGCGTGGTCAACCGATCCTCGGTCACGGCGCGTAGTCCACGGCGCCGCGCGCGTAGATGTGGAATGCGGCGTCCTCGACCATCGCGATCGTTCTGGCCCAGCCGGGCGTCGGTGCCCGCTCCTCGATCGCCTGTCGCACCCAGCCGTCTGCGCCGGCGTAGGCCGTTGCCAGCATCTCGAGGGTGAACGTGCTCCCCACGCGCCGTCGTAGCTCCGCCGAGATCACGTCGACCTGTTCGCTGAGCAGAGGCGCCTGGGCTTCGTCCCGGGAGACAAGCTCGAGGCGGCGATAACCGGCCTCCCAGTCGTCGCGGACGAGATCGAGGTTGGCGATCACGATGCATCCCTGTCAACGGGGAAGCAGCAGGCATCGGCCGGCCACGGATCCACGACCTCGGCCAGGATCGCCTCTCCGATGCGATAGCCGGGTTGCGCGAGCGCGAAGGCGATGTGGGCATGGAGACACTTGAGCTGCACGGGGTTCCGCGAGCCACCGATGCCGGAGTCGAGTGATGCACCGTGATCTGCGCCCTCGCTCGTCCCCGCGAGGGAACGACGGATCTGCCGCTGCTGCTCCGTCGCTCGCTCGAGATCCGCGGTCAACTCGGGACTCGCTGCGACAGCCGCGCTCCACCGCTCCACTCCGCCGGCGGCTTCGAGACGTGAGACGGCGGCGATCACGTGCCGGCAGGTGAGGTAGTAGGTCGTCGGGAAAGGCGCCCCGCTACTGTCGTACGGCTCCTGCTCGGTGACGGCCGGCATGCCGAAAGGACAGCGTGCGACGACGCGTCGAAATGCCCGCGGGCGGCGCCCGATCTGACGCTCGACGAGGTCGCGGTCTTCCACGGGCGACACGGTAGCGAGGGTTTGACCCTAGGGTGATGGAGTGCGATGGTTGCGCTGCCACGCCGGAATGCCCTTGACGATGAAGAGTCGTTCGCCGGGCTTGACGTAGCCGATCCGACGCGCGTCGCGGGCGAGAGCGGCGTCGCTCGTCGTGCGGACGAGGCGTCGCTCGAGGCGTTGCTTCTCGGCTCGCAGTGCGACGACCTGGGTCATCCGTGTCTCTCGTTCGCTGCGCGTTTCAAGGTAGCTCGCGAGCGGTCGGTAGTACAGGAACGCCATCACGATCATGATCCCGAGCGGAATCAGCAGCCGCGACCGGCGTCGTTTCCGCCGCGGCGGTCTCACAGGTTCCCTGCCCACCCTTCCAGTTTCGCGCCCACCGCACCGCTTTCCTTTGTCAGGAGGAGTGTGCGGGGATCTCGAGAGAGGCGCTTCTCTTTCACGACCCCCTTCGTGCCCTGAGATCTCGGCGCGAGCGGGCCGGCGGGCCGGCCCCTTCAGGGTCGCGCGAAGCGCGCAGAAAAATGCCTAGCGGGATTCCGCGATATGCTCTTCCATCGCGGAATCCCGCTAGGCAATATCGACCTTGATCACGTTGGTGGACCCGGGGATGTTCACGGCAGTCCCGGCCGTGATCACGACGCGATCTCCCGCATTGATGATGCCGCTCGCTCGCGCAGCGCCGAGCGCCCGATCCCAGAGGTCCTCGACGTCGTCGGTCTCGGCAATTTCGAGCGGAGTGACACCCCACTCGAGTGCCATGTGCCGGAGCGAGTGAGCCTGATGGGTGATGGCGATGATTGGACGTCGGGGGCGCAGGCGAGCGACCCCGGAGGCGGTTCCACCGGTGAAAGTAGGCACGAGGATCGCTGTCGCTTCGAGCGCCTCGGCGATGTCGCAGGCGGCGTTCGACATCGCCTGACCGATCGTCGGCGCATCCGCCGCGTGGGGAATCTCGTGACGGTAGTTCAGGCTCGGCTCGACGGCGCACGCGATCCGGTTCATCACCTCGATCGCCTCGACCGGGTACTCCCCGACCGCCGTCTCGCCCGAGAGCATGATCGCGGATGTTCCGTCGAGGATCGCGTTCGCAACATCGGACGCCTCTGCACGGGTCGGCTCCGTCTGATGAATCATCGACTCGAGCATCTGGGTCGCCGTGATCACGGGACGACCACGTTCGAGCGCCCGGATGATGATCCTCTTCTGGAGGAGTGGAACGTCGGCGGCTCCGATCTCGACGCCGAGGTCACCGCGTGCGACCATCACGGCGTCCGACTCGGCGAGGATCTCGTCCAGAGCTGCGATCGCCTCTGCCTTCTCGATCTTCGCGATCACCCGGGCCGTCGAATCCCGCGCCTCGATGAGCGTGCGCAGCGCTCGGACGTCCGAGGCTGAGCGGACGAATGACAGCGCCACGAAGTCGACGCCGATCTCGAGCGCAAACTCGAGGTCGTCGAGGTCCTTCCGCGTAATCGAAGGAATCGGCAGCGGAACGCCCGGCAGGTTGACGCCCTTGTGTGGGGAGACGAGGCCCGCGACCATGACGGTGCACCGAGCTCTGCCGCGTTCGACAGCGTCGACGCGCAACTTGATGTGGCCATCATCGATGAGGACTTCGTTGCCGACGCGGAGAACGGATCCCAGAACAGCGGGACTGACCGGGATGTCGTCGTCACGGGCGACGTCCTCACCGGCGATCACGACGGAAGCGTCACGCTCGAGCATGATCGCCTCGGCAAGGTCACCAACGCGCAGCTTCGGGCCCTGCAGGTCGGCGATGAGCGCAATCGGTCGACCCGAATCCGCCTCCGCCTCCCGGACGCGCTGGGCGACCGTGCGGTGGTCGTCGTGGCTGCCATGCGACATGTTCAGTCGCGCGCCGTCCATGCCTGCCGCGATCAACGCGGCGAGCGCATCGGGGGACGAGGAGGCCGGACCGATCGTGGCGACGATCTTCGTGCGGCGAACGTGCTGGCTCATGCGGGCTTCGAAGCCGAGGAGAACGCGTCCCACCCGGGGTACACGGCCTGGCTCCCGAGCTGATCCTCGATCCGGAGGAGCTGGTTGTACTTCGCCGTACGATCGGAGCGCGCGGGAGCGCCGGTCTTGATCTGACCGCTCCCGGTGGCGACGGCGATATCGGCAATCGTCGCGTCCTCGGTCTCGCCCGAGCGATGGGAGATCACGGTGGCGTAGCCGCTGCGCTGAGCGAGCGCGATCGTGTCGAAAGTCTCCGTGAGCGAACCGATCTGGTTGACCTTGACGAGAATTGCGTTGCCTACCTTTTCGGCGATCCCGCGGCGCAGGAAGTCGACGTTCGTGACGAACAGGTCGTCACCAACGAGCTGGAGGCGGCCACCCAGGCGATCGGTCAGGGTCTGCCAGCCGGCCCAGTCGTTCTCGGCCAGACCGTCTTCGATCGAGACGATGGGGAACCGATCGGCAAGATCGGCCCAGAGGTCGATCAACCCGTTGCCGTCGAGCGTTCCGCCCTGGCGCTCGAGGACGTACGCGCCGTCGCTGTAGAGCTCGCTGGTCGCCGGGTCGAGCGCGATCGCAACCTTCTCCCGATGTCCCGCCCGCTCCGCCGCTTCGAGAATTGCCTCGCAGGCGTCGTAGGCCGAGCCGAGATCGGGCGCGAACCCGCCCTCATCCCCGACGCTCGTGGAGAGTCCGCGTTCCCTCAGAAGCGCCTTCAGGGAGTGATAGCACTCGACACCGATGCGCAGGGCGTCGCCGAATGTGTCGGCTCCGGCGGGTACGACCATGAACTCCTGGAAGTCGAGGGAGTTCTGTGCGTGCGCGCCTCCGTTGATTACGTTCATCATCGGCACGGGCAAAACGTGCGCGTTGGTACCGCCGAGCCAGCGGTAGAGGGGCAGATCCGCGTCCGCGGCGGCAGCCTTGGCGAGCGCCAGCGAGACGCCGAGAATAGCGTTTGCGCCCAGGCGGGACTTCGTGGGCGTTCCGTCGAGCTCGATCATCGCGCCATCGACCTCGCGCTGCTCGCGCGCGTCCATTCCGGTCACGCGATCTGCGATCTCGCCATTGACGTGGGCGACCGCGCGCGTGACGCCCTTGCCCAGCCCGGCTGCGCCGCCGTCGCGCCCCTCGACGGCTTCATGCTCACCCGTCGATGCCCCCGAAGGCACAGCCGCGGCGCCGAAAGCTCCCGAATCCAGGCCGATCTCGACCTCGACGGTGGGGTTTCCACGCGAATCGAGCACCTGGCGCGCGTGGACGTGAACGATTTCGCTCATGCGAACAGCCTAGATGATTGATTCCGAGTTGCCGTCCAGGCGGGACTTCGCTCGGACGTACCAGGCCTCCTGCGCGTCGAGGTCGAGATCGCTCCAGACGAGGCCCCGATCGGCCGCAAGTTGCTCTGCACTCTCGACCCGGGCGACAAACCGACCGGTCGTGGCACGGAGGGCGAGCTCGGGATCGACATTCACGACCCTGGCGAGGTTGACGACCGTGAAGAGGAGATCGCCGATCTCGGCGAAGACGCGCACGTCCGCTTCCGTCTCGGGGGCGGGCCGCCCCGTGCGGGCAAGCTCCTCCTCCACTTCGGCGACCTCCTCGCGCACCTTGGCGAGGGGCCCTTCGAGGTCAGGCCAGTCGAAGCCGATCGCGGCAGCGCGGCGCTGCACCTTGCGGGCGAGCAACAGCCCGGGAAGCGCCGCGGGGACGTCGTGGAAGATGCCCGAGCGTCCCTCCTGCTCGGTCTTGATCGCCTCCCAGCGTTCTCTGACCCTTCCTGCGGTCTTTGCTTCGGCCTCACCAAAGACGTGGGGATGTCGGCGCACGAGCTTGGCGTGCACCGTCCGAGCAACAGCCTCGAGATCGCCCTCGCCTTGCTCCTCGAGCAGCAGGGCGAGAAAGTAGGTCTGGAAGAGCAGGTCGCCGAGCTCGTCGAGGAGCTTCTCGGGGTCGCCGGCAAATGCAGCATCGGCGACCTCGTACGCTTCCTCGACGGTGTGAGGGACAATCGTCCGTGCCGTCTGCTCGCGATCCCAGGGACAGTCCTGTCGGAGCCGCCGCGTCAGCTCCTGAAGCTCGACCAGAGCGGCGGCAAGCCCCGCTCCGTCAGCGGCGACCGGCATTGCCTCGTGGCCTCTGACCACTAGCCGGTCGTCGTCGTGGAGGTCGCTGCCGCGGGAGGCGCGTATCCGACCGCGTAGACGACCTTCTCGTCCATTTCCTTCTTCTTCTCGTTCGTCCACTTGGTGAGTGAATCCTGCTGGGCCTTCTCGAGCAGGAGCGCCTTGATCTGCGCCGTTGCGGCCTTCTGCGAGAGCGTCTTGCCCGGGCGGACGTCGGAGAGGGACTGGATCACGTGGTAGCCGAACTGCGTCTTGACAGGACGCGAGATCGACTTCGTGGGGAGCACGAAAGCGGTCGAATCGAACGCTGCGACGGTGTCGCCCCGCTTGATCGTCATCTTGCCGCCACCAGCTTTTGAGGCCTCGTCCAGGGTGTACCTGGTCACGAGGGTCGAGAAGTCAGCGCCAGCCTTGAGCTCGTTGTAGATCTTGTCCGCTTCGGTCTTCGTCTTCACGAGGATATGGCGCACGTCACGACTCTCGGCGGTGAAGATCGGGGGTTGCGTCTTGTTGGCGACGTAATACGTGGTGACCTGCGCGTCGGTGACCTTGGCGTCCTTGGTCACGGCCACATAGAGCTTCTCGGACAGGATCCGGGCCCTGGTGTCGTCGCGGAACGACTCGGTCGTGTAGCCCTGATCCTTGAGCTGCTTGTCGAGCTTTGCTTGTTCGCCTCCGAAGTACTGCGCCTTGAGCTGCGTGATCCTATCCTCGATCTCCTTGTCGGTGACGGTGATCTTCAGGTTCTCCGCCGCGGCGTCGTACTCGGCACGCTGCACGAGGTAGGCGACGCCCTGGGTCTGCAGACTCTGGTACTCCGCCGTACCGGCCTTGGGGAAGGCGCGCTTACTAGCGGTGTAGGTCTTCTTGGCCCGCACGAGGAGGCCGTCCAACTCAGCCTTCGTGATCGGGGTGCCATCGACGACCGCGACCGCATTGTCCGGGACGCTCTCGTCACTGCCTCCGCAGGCAGCCGAGACCGCCACGACGAGTACAACAAGGACGGAGACAATGACGCGAGCTGGTTTCATGGATGGCAATCTTTCTCGTTGGCGCAAAGGGATAGGGACTCCGAATGTATAGACGAGGACGCGTTAATTCGCGGTTGCGATGTGTTCGGATCCGTCGTGTTCACCCCCGAGGAGAACGGCAATTCAGAGGCCCGAACGCGCGGCGATAATAGCATCGGCGAGCCCGAGCGCCCCCTCGAGATCGTCGGTGCGAAGCGACACCTCGTGTTTGGCCTGCGTGTACACGATCGTGTCGCCGGCGGCCCGGAGCGCCCGCAACTCGTCCGAACCGAGCGCGAGTGGCCCCACCGTCGCACGTCCCCCGCGAAAGACGAGATAGTCGGCGCCGATCCGGACGAGCGAGAGCTTCGCCTCCTGGATCGCGAAGAGGTTTTCGACCGGCTCGGGCAGAGGGCCATACCTGTCCTCCACGCTCGCCCGGAGCTCTCGCAGCTCGTCGTCGTGCTCAACAAGCGCGAGCCGACGGTGTAGGTCGATCTTGAGCGCTTCGGACGCGACGTACGAGGCAGGGATGAAGGCGTCGACGCGGGCATCGACGCGGACGGGGCGGACAGCCGTGCGGGCCCGTCCGGAGAGCTCCGCGACGGCCTCGTTCAGCATCTCGACGTACAGCTCGAATCCCATCGCGGCGACGTGCCCGGACTGCTCGGCTCCGAGGAGATCGCCGGCGCCGCGGATCTCGAGGTCGCGCATCGCGATCTGGAAGCCGGCGCCTAGCTCGGTGTGATCGGCGAGCGTCGCGAGGCGCGCCCGTGCCTCGGGAGTCAGCTCGGTTGCGTCCGGGTAGAAGAGGTAGGCATGCGCGGTGACGTCTGAGCGGCCGACCCGGCCGCGGATCTGGTAGAGCTGGCTGAGGCCGAGGGAGTCAGCGCGTTCGACGATGAGCGTGTTGGCCTGGGGGATGTCGATTCCCGATTCGATGATCGTCGTCGAGACGAGAACGTCGGCGTCGCCCGCCAGGAAGGCGTGCATGCGTTCCTCCAGCTCGTTCTCGCGCATCTGCCCATGGGCGACGAGGAAACGCAGTTCCGGGCACATCTGACGGAGCTTTTCCCCCATCTCGTCGATCGTGTCGACGCGGTTGTGGAGGTAGAACGACTGGCCGCCCCGCGCGTGCTCGCGTTCGAGAGCAGTCTTGATCACGGACTCGTCGTACTCCCCCACGCTCGTCCTGATCGGACGCCGCCCCTCGGGAGGCGTCTCGATGATCGAGATGTCGCGCAGCCCTGCAAGGGACATGTGGAGCGTGCGCGGGATCGGCGTCGCCGAGAGGGCGAGGACATCGACCTCGAGGCGGAGAGAGCGGATCAACTCCTTCTGCGCGACACCGAAACGCTGCTCCTCGTCGAGGATGACGAGACCGAGTGCGCTCGGGATGACGTCGCGGGAGAGGATACGGTGCGTTCCTACGAGCACGTCGACCTTGCCGGCCGCGAAGTCGGCGACCACCTTCTTCGCCTCCGCAGGCTTGCGAAATCGGGACACCATCTCGACGTTGAGTGGGAAGTCCCGGAAGCGCTCCCTGAAGGTGTTCCAGTGTTGCTCTGCGAGGATCGTTGTCGGACAGAGGACCAGGACCTGCCGATTGTTGACGGCGACGGCAAACGCAGCCCGAACGGCGACCTCGGTCTTGCCGAACCCGACGTCGCCGCACACGAGCCTGTCCATCGGCCGAGAGGACTCGAGGTCTTCCTTGACCGCTTCGATCGCGCGGGCCTGATCGTCCGTTTCGCGGTACGGGAACGACGCCTCTAGTCGCTCGAGCCATTCGTTGGCGAGATCGAAGCTCGACCCCTCTGCGCGCTGCCGCTGTGCATAGAGCGCGAGGAGCTCGCCCGCCAGCTCGCGAACCGATTCTCGGGCACGGCTCTTGAGGTTCTGCCAGGCCTTTCCGCCGAGCTTCGAGAGCGCTGGGGCTTTCGCGTCGGCGCCGATGTATCGCGAGAGCTTGCCGAGCTGCTCGTGCGGGACATAGAGCCTGTCGTCGCCGCGGAATGCGAGGAACAGGTAGTCCCGGGTGACGCCGGCGACTTCCTTGGTCTCGAAGCCGAGGAGCTTGCCGACACCATGATCCTCGTGCACGACGTAGTCCCCGACACGAAGATCGGCGAAGGTGGCGAGCGCGCGTCCGAGCCGCGCGTCGGCACGCGGTGGCCGCTTGCGGAAGACCTGCGTGTCGGGAAGGAGAACGAGACGGAGGTCTCTCCAGACGAAGCCACGTCGGGCCGACGAGATCGCGAATCGCACCGAGGCCTCCCGCGGTAGCGCGGCGCCATCCGGCTGGATCGTGCTCTCGACCTTCTTCAGCAGGGCACCCTGTCGGAGGGCCTCACCCCGATGTGGGAATGTGACGACGACGCGGTTGTCGGAGCGGACGAAGCCTGCGAGCTCGTTCTCGGCCTCCGCGAGCCCGCGGGCAGCGATGGCGGGACGTTGAGCCTCGAACTGGAACGCCTGTCCGCGAGGGAATGGATCGAGCTCCGTTGCCCCGACAAGCGAGACAGGTTCGAATCCCTCTTCCTCCCACACGGTCCTTACCTCATCAGGCTGCCAGACGAAGTCGGGGACGCGATCAACGGTGGGGACGAGATCGCTCGGCCTCGGGGCTTTGCTCCCCCCATGCGCTGTCGTCTCCCAGAGGTGCACCGCGGCCTCGAGCTCGACGGTCTCGCTGCGGCGCTCCGAAGCGGGATACACGCTCGCCGAGGTGACGGGATGCAGCGCGCGCTGCGTGAAGGGTGAAAAGGCTCGGACCTGCTCGATCTCGTCGCCGAAGAACTCGACGCGCAACGGCTCTCGCCCGGTCGCAGGAAAGATGTCGACGATCCCTCCACGAACCGCAAACTGGCCGCGTTGATCGACCCGATCGACGCGCTCGTACCCTGCGCTCGCGAGCGCCTCTGAGAGACCGTCTAGCCCGGGCTCCTCCCCGACGACGAGGCCGACCGGCTGTGGTCGCATGTCCGGTGGCGGCATCCCCTCGGCGAGTGCGGCGGCCGACGCGCAGACGAGGCCGCCGCGGTCGAGGACGTCGAGAGCTCTGGCTCTTTCGCCAACGAGGTGCGGCGGCGGCTCGAGGCCGGAGGCGTGTGAGACGCCGCGGCTCGGCAGCAGTGCGACGAGATCGGGGCCAAGGAACCATGAGGCTCCCTCCGCCGCGTCGCGGGCATCTGCGTCCTCGGGCAGAAGGATCAGGAGACCGCGTCCAAGCTCCTGGTGGAGTGTTGCGAGGACGAGCGGAAGCGCAGGTTCCGACACCCGCGCGCGGGCCGGCAACGACTTCGTGAACGCCTGGAAACGATCGCTGCCAGCGAGTTCCGCGATGAAGGCGTGAAGGGGTGTCTGGTCCATGCAAACAGGCGGGAAACGCGCCCCCGCCGGCCTATCCTAGCGCCCATCACGAGCGTCCCATCACGAGCGGAGGATGCGCATTCTCCGCCGAATCGACCCGCCCCTCCAACCTCCCCCAGGGGGGCACTCTCGCGCCCCTGAGGTCAGGGTAGCGGGGGACATGTGTCCGGTGTGTGCCGTGATGCAGTCCGTACTGTGCCGATTACTCCGCGACAGCCCCACGGGCAGATGTCCGATCAGTTGAAGCGTTGCTGCGTAACGTCGAGGCCGGACTCGAGCAATGATTCCACCGCATCGGCCGCCCGCATCACGAGCGCATCCGGATCGTCCTCCGGTGCGAACGGCGAAAGCACGAAGTCGGCTACAGCGCGCGGGTCGCCCCGGTCGGGCCGGCCGACACCGATACGGAGGCGAAGGAAGTCAGGGCTGCCGAGCCGCCCAGCGATCGAGCGAAGCCCGTTGTGCCCAGCCAGACCGCCACCGAGGCGAACCTGAAGCCGACCATGATCGAGGTCGACCTCGTCGTGGACGACAAGGAGCGCGTCGAGGGATGTCTTGTAGAACGCGAAGGCCGGTTGAACCGAGCGTCCGGAGTCGTTCATGAACGTGTCGGGTTTGAGAAGCGCCACGCGCGCGTGCCCGACTCGTGCCTCGCAGATGTGGCCACTGAACTTCCCCTTGAACGCCTCGTGCGTTCGGCGAGCGAGCTCATCCACGACCATGAACCCGACGATGTGCCGGTCGCGCGCATGCCGACGGCCCGGGTTCCCGAGCCCGACGACGAGCAGGTCGAGTGTCGAGGCCGATTCGCCGCGACCGAAAAACGGCAAGAGCTACTCCGCGTCGGTTGCGGGTTCTGCCTCAGCGGCAGACTCGGCGGCAGACTCGGCGGACGCCTCGGCAGCGAGGGCCGTTTCTGCGGCCTCCTCTTCCTCGGTCAGGCCACGCGGGCTCGAGCAGTTCGCAATAACGGTCTGCGCGTCATCGAGGAATGTCACCCCGGCGACCGCCGCGACGTCCTGAAGGCGAAGGCTCTCGCCGAGCTCGAGCTCGCTGAGGTCGACCTCGATGTGCTCCGGAATCGCTGACGGCAGGGCCTCGACGTGCAATTCGCGTGCAACCTGCGTCACGACACCGCCGACCTTGGCACCGGGCGCCTCTCCCATGAGCTGAACGGCGACCGTTGCCTGGATCGGCTGGTCGAGCCTGACCTCGTGGAAATCGACGTGCGTGATCGTCCCACGTACGGGATGCTGCTGATAGTCCTTGAGCACCGCATGGTGCGGCGTCTTCGCACCCTCGATCACAACGTCGACAATTGCGTGAAGTCCCGAGGGGCCCGTGAGAGCGATTCGCAACTCGCGCTCGCCAACGACGAAGGCCTTGTTCGCCTTGCCGTACAGGACGCCGGGGATCAATCCCTGACGCCGCAGGCGCTTCGTATTGCGGGTGCCGAGCTGGTCGGCGCCGCGCTCCTGAACCTCGAGTGTGATTCTGTCTCCGGACACGGCGGCGAAGTGTAGCGCATGCCTCACGCCGGACTCGACTGACCGGTCGTGTCCGTTGAAGCGGCCGGGCCGGCAGCAACCGCGCACCTCTCAGGGGAGGAAAGGTGCGGACGCCGTACCCGACCCGGCCAGAGTCTCGTTTCGCCAGCAGGGCGATTCTCCCTCCCCGACGAGATCGCAGTCAGGACTCGCCAGGAACTGCCGATAAGAGATGTGGGCCGGCGGCACTCTCAGGGGGTGCCGCCGGACTTCCACGTCCGGCCGTGCCTCTTGCGGCCAGGCCGCCGGAGCCGAGCCGAGCTAGAACAACTGGTTCTCGCCAGCGAAGATCGCCGACACCGAATCGTCCGCAAAGACGTTCGAGATCGTCTCGGCAAGGATCCCGGCGATCGAGAGCACCTGGACGTTTGCGGGACGGGCGAGAGGATCGAGCGGAACGGTGTCCGTGACGACGAGCTTGTGGATCTCACTCCCTGCGATCCGCTCGAGGGCCGAGCCGTTGAACAGGCCGTGGGTCGCACAGGCATATACCTTGGTCGCGCCGGCTTCCTTCAACGCCGCCGCGCCTGCAACGAGCGTCCCGGCCGTGTCGACGATGTCGTCGATGATCACGGCCACCTTTCCATCGACGTCGCCGATGACGGTCGTGACCTTCGCCTCGTTGTGGGCGGGCCTCACCTTGTTGAGAATGACCAGGTCGCCGGCGACCATCTCGGCGAACTTGCCGGCGATCTTGGCGTGACCCGTATCGGGCGAGACGACCGCAATCTTCTCCCCCAGGTTCAGGTCGCGGACATACTGGGCGAACATCGGCACCGCAGTCATGTGATCGACGGGGATCTCGAAGAAGCCCTGAACCTGACCGGCGTGAAGGTCCATCGTGAGCACACGGTCGGCACCCGCCGTCTGGAGCAAGTCGGCGACGAGCTTTGCGGCGATCGGCTCGCGGGGGCGCGACTTCTTGTCCTGGCGTACATAAAAGTACCATGGGATCACGGCTGTGATCCGTTTCGCCGACGCAAGCTTCGCAGCGTTGATCATGATCAGGAGCTCCATCAGATGCTGGTCGACCGGCATCGAGCCCGTCTGGACGATGAAGAGGTCAGCCCCGCGAATCGAGTCCTCGTAACGGCAGTAGGTCTCACCGCTCGCGAAGGTCTTCAACGTCATCTCACCGAGGTCGCAGCCGATCTTGTCGGCGATGTCCTCGGCCAACGTGGGATGAGAGCGACCGGAGACGACCATCAGTCTCTTGCTCGACGTCAGGCCGATCGTGCGCGCGACCACCGGGGCAGCCCCCGGCCCGTTGGGCGCACCGAGCCCCGGAAGCGTCTGCTCAACTGTCCCGCTTTCCACCCCGACCCTCCTTGATCGTCTGCCTCGGCGGGAACCCGACGAGGGCGTTATCCGGGACATCCTCGGAGATGACGGTGCCAGCCGCTGTCCAGGCGTCGTCTCCCACTGTCACGGGAGCGACAAACACCGTTTCGACACCGACCCGCGCATTCCGACCGATCACCGTGCGCTGCTTCGGGACACCATCACCGTGACCGAGGTTCGCCGTCATCGACCCTGCTCCGATATTCGTTCCAGCACCGACTTCCGCGTCTCCGAAATAGCTCAGATGAGGAACCTTCGCACCCTCGTCCAACTGCGTGTTCTTGAGCTCCACGAACGTGCCTGCTTTCGACCTGGCTCCGAGTCTCGTCCCGGGGCGAAGGTAACAGAACGGCCCGACGATCGCCGCCGGCCCGATCTCGGCATCGATGACAACCACGTGCGGGCCAATCTCGGCTCCATCGGCCACCGTCGTCAGGCCTCGCAGGACGGTGAACGGGTGGACGACCGTGTCTGCTTCGAGGGTCACGGTCGGCTCGATCCAGGTCGACGAGGGGTCGGAAATCGTCACTCCGGCAAGCATGTGCGCGGTGTTGATCCGGTCACGGAGCGCTGCGGCTGCGGCCGCAAGCTCCACGCGGGTGTTGACGCCTTCGGTTTCACGGGCATTGGGCGCAACGTGAACCGCAACCGTGTGACCGTCGCGGACGAGGTCGCGGACGGCGTCGGTCAGATACAGCTCACCCTGAGCATTGACCGGCTGGAGCCTGTCGAGCGCTGGCCAGAGGAGCTCCGCCTGGAAGACGTAGATCGAGGAGTTCGCCTCGCCGATCTCGAGTTGTGCGGATGTTGCATCGACAGCCTCCACGATCGATTCGAGGTGGCCGTCGGCGTCGCGAACGATCCGGCCGTAGCTGCGAATGTCGCCGGGAATGAAGGAGAGGACAGTCGCTCCCGCCTCTGATGACCTGTGCGTGGCGACCAGTTCTTCGAGGAGCCCCGCGGTAAGGAGTGGCGTGTCACCCGAGAGGATCAGCACCTCGTTGGCGCCCACGAGCGCCGAACGCGCGCTCCGCACGGCATCCCCTGTTCCGAGCGATCGCTCCTGGATCGCCACCGTCAGCCCGGGGAATTCGTCGGCCGTCTCGGGCGAGGTGACGATCACGAGTGGCACCGGCTCCAGAGGAAGGGCGGCCTCCACGATCCAGTCGACCATCCGCCGGCCGAGGAGAGGGTGCAGATGCTTCGGTACGTCGGACCGCATGCGAGTGCCCCGGCCTCCGGCCATGACGACGGCTGCGAGCGTTGATCGTGAGTGGGACATTGTCTGCACGTTGGCTGGGGCGCCAGGATTCGAACCTGGGATCACGGGACCAAAGCCCGTTGCCTTACCGCTTGGCTACGCCCCAGTGAATCGGGAAGTCGAGTGTACCCCGCCGTCCGGTTGCACACGGAGGTGGGTCGCGGCGAACACCCTGTCGCGTCGAGTGGCAGCAACTGCTCGACGGAGCGACCTCCAGCGCTATCGGTGCGGTGCAATCACCCAGGTGCGGCCGAAGGACGCGAGCTCGCGGCCAGCCTCGCGAGCCCGGGCTGCGTCAGTGAACACGCCGAAGACGCATGGCCCCGCACCGCTGACATCCGCCCGAACCGCCCCGGCGCTGCGGAGCCTGTCGGCGAGTGGCGATGCCGCGAGGTCGTTCGTCGGCAGGGCGGCGAAATCCTCCGCTCGGGCGGTGGCGGCCAGTGCTGCAGTAAGCGTGGCACGCCGTTTGTCGAATCCCAGGGCTCCATGCCGCGCGTCGAAGGCGGCGTAGACAGCCGCTGTCGATTCCTTGCGGACGTCGCTCGGCAGCACGAGGACGACGGTGAAGTCCTGCGGGAGATCGATTCCCACGAGATGCGACCCGTCACCCGTCCCGAGCTGCGGCCCGGCTCGCAGGAAGAACGGTACGTCGGTTCCGATTGTGGCTGCGATCTCCGAGAGCTGCTCCAGATCGAGCGGTGATGCCAGAGACTCGTTCGCGAGGAGAAGCGCTGTTGCCGCGTCCGAGCTTCCCCCGCCGAGCCCCGCCGCAACCGGGATCCGCTTCGTGATGCGAACGCTCCAGTCCGGCTCCACGCCCGCTGCAGCCCCGAGTGCGGTGAGCGCCCTCGCGACGATCGTGTCACCAGGAAACCCCGAGACAGTCAGCCCATTTCCGACCGAGAGCTCGATCACGTCCGCGAGGTCGATGCGCTGCAGGACGGTCACGACCTCGTGCTTTCCATCGTCCTGGAGAGAGCCAACGACAAGCGCGAGGTTGATCTTGGCGTGAGCTTCGCCACGCCTCATGCCATCCTCCGCGCCAACTCGACGAACGCGGGCGGAGCGAGCGCCTCGGCGCGGATCGAGGGGTCGATCCCGAGCGATCCGAGGGCAGCCACAGCCGCTTCGCGGGATGTGACGTCGGCGAGCTGAAGCGAGTTGGCGAGTGTCTTGCGTCGGTGTGCGAATGCTCCCTCGACGACGCGACGAATCCGGGGGAAGTCTGCGGGGAGCGGTATACGCCGGAACGCAACGAGCGCAGAGTCGACGTTGGGAGGTGGCCGGAAGACGTTCCGCGAGACCGGATGGAAACCGGTTCGCGCGGTGGCGAGCTGGACCAGCACGGACACCGCGCCGTAGGCTTTCGTCGAGGGGACGGCAAAGAAACGATCGGCGACCTCGCGCTGCACCATGACGCACCACAGGTCGACCGCCGGCAGGTGATCGAGGCTCTCGGCAACGATTGGCGTCGCGACGTTATAGGGCAGGTTTGCCACGAGCTTCGTCGGCACGGGGTCGAAGCTTGCGAGATCGAGCCTGAGCGCGTCGCCCCAGTGCAGGGACACGTTGGGAGCCGCTGCGACCCCTCGCAGATGAGGCTCGAGGCGAACATCGAGCTCGACTGCGTGCACGAACCTACAGCGCGCGGCAAGAACCGTCGTCAAGGCACCGAGACCAGGGCCGATCTCGAGCGCGACGTCATCGGTGTCGAGTTCGGCGAGCCGCGCGATGACTCCCAGGATGTTGTCGTCGACGAGGAAGTGCTGGCCGAGCGATTTCCTGGGCGTAGGCGTACTCACGGCAGCTTCAGGCCGAAGGCCACGGTCGCGTTGCGATCGATCTGGGCTTCGAGCCCCGAAACCGGCTCACCGCGGATCTCCGCAAGAACGGCGAGCGTGAGAAGCACGTTGGCCGGCTCGTTTCTCTTGCCGCGAAGCGGCTGAGGTGCGAGATACGGGCTATCCGTCTCTGCGAGAATCCGATTGGCTGGCACGACCGCAACTGCTTCTCTGAGAGCGGTGGCCTTCGGATACGTCACATTTCCCGCGAATGACACGTAGTACCCGCGCTCGACCGCTGTCTCGAGCAGGCCAGGAGCAGAAAAGCAGTGAAGAATGACCGTGCCTGCGAACGAGGCCAGAGCGGCCGCGGTGTCGTCGTCGGCGTCGCGCGTATGGATCACCACGGGGAGCCCGGCGGCAGACGCAACCTCGAGCTGCCGGTCGAAGAGCGCGCGCTGCACGTCGCGCGGGGCGCGGTCGTGGAAGTAGTCGAGGCCGATCTCGCCGACCGCGACAGCGGCCGGGTGCTCGAGCAACTCGACGAGCTCGGCAATCCTGGCGGCGCCAGGCTCGCCGGCCTGGTGCGGGTCGATCCCGAGCGCGGCGACGACGCCTTCCTCGGCACTCGCGATTGCAATCGCCTTCCGGCTCGAAGCGATTCCCGTCCCGATCGTGACAATGCGCGAGACGCCGACGGCTCGTGCGCGCTCGACGAGAAACGCCGCTGGCTCATCGCACCCATCGAGGTGCGCGTGCGTGTCGATCATGCGGCGCCGACTACTCCACGGGCGCATCGAGCCGCGGGAAAAGGGGGGCCGCCGCCTCGATGCCGTACGTCTCAGCGGTGAGCCCGTACGCCACGTTCGCCCATTCGATGCCGGCTGGCTGCCGGAGCGCCGCGAGAATCGCGTCCGCGGTTGTAGGGACGTAGGCGGCCAGTGCGACGGCAACGGCCCGGAGACCATCGACGAGGTTGTAGAGGACGCGATCGAGATCATCAGCTCGAAGGGGGTCCTTGGCGAGCTGCCAGGGCGCGGTCGTCTCGACTTCTCGGTTGAGGATGCGCACGACCTCCCAGATCCGCTCGAGCGCTCCGGTGACGTCGAACGCGTCGAGCCGAGCAGCGACGTCGCCTGCAAGCGGTGCGACGGCGTTCGCGACAACTCCGTCCGGAGACGGCACCGCGTGAAGCGTCCCGCCCCGATATCGCGCCACCATGGCCGTCGTCCGCGAGAGAAGGTTACCCAGGTCGTTGCCGAGCTCACGCTCGTAGCGCTCGTGAATCCCCAGAATCGATGCAGCACCGTCCTGTCCGAACGAGACGGCCCTCGCGCACCAGAAGCGGACCGGGTCGGCACCGTAGACGTCGATCAGGTCGAGCGGGTCGACGACGTTGCCGAGTGACTTGGAGATCTTCCGGTCGTCGAGCAGGAGATACCCGTGGACGAAGAGCTGCCGCGGCGGCGCGTACCCGGCACCCAGCAGGAGCGCCGGCCAGTAGACACAGTGAAATCGCAAGATGTCCTTCGCCAGCAAGTGCCTGACCTCGGGCCAGAACGTTGCGACGAGATCCTCGCCCGGGCGAGCATAGGTCAGCGCGCTGACATAGTTGACGAGCGCATCGGCCCACACGTAGGCGACCGAATCCGGGTCCCACGGGATCGGGATTCCCCATGTCTGACCTGCACGGCTGATGGAGAAATCCTGCAGGCCACCCTCGATGAAGCTCCTCGCCTCGTTGGCCCGGAAACCCGGAAGGACGAAATCAGCACGCTCGTAGAGGTCGAGGAGTTGCTGCTGGAACGACGAGAGCCGGAAGAACCAGTTTCGCTCCTCGATCCAGTCGGGCTCGAGGTCATGCTCGGGGCACTTCCCGTCGACAAGGTCTGCCTCCGTCTTGAACGCCTCACACCCCACGCAGTAGAGACCCGAGTAGACGTCCTGGTAGATGTGCCCGTTGTCGAATAGGCGTTGCAGGAATCCCTGGACGAAACGCTTGTGCTCCGGGTCGCTCGTCCGGATGAAGAAGTCGTTGGACGCATCAAGACGTTCCGGCAGCTCACGCCACGCGACTGCGATCTGATCGGCGTACTCCTGCGGGGAGAGGCCCTGTTCCGCGGCGACCCGGGCCACCTTCGCGGCGTGCTCGTCGACGCCGGTCAGGAAGAACGTCTCGGCGCCACGCTGTCGCTGGTTTCGGGCCAGGATGTCCGCCGCAATCGTCGTGTAAGCGTGCCCGATGTGCGGGGTCGAGTTCACGTAGTAGATCGGCGTCGTGACGTAGAAGGGTTCCATGACCACCGATTCTACGGGGGCGCACCAGAAGCGCCGCGCCGACGCCGACGCACGCGAGGAGCACAACGGCGCCGAGAACCGCGGCGAGTCGCCGATCGACCCGATCGAGCGCTCCCGGCACCGGGCTCGGCGACGGCTCAGTCTCGGTACGGCCAGGCGCTGGCAGCCGTTCCCCCCGGAGGACAGGAGAAGGTCCGGGAGAGGCTGCAGGTGACGAAGTGGAACGCTCGGGAGAGTGCCTCTCGCCACGGATCGCGTGGGGTCGTAACGCTGCAGCGGCAGGCAGGGTCGGAACACCCTCGGAACGACGACCAGCACGCGACCCGGCGACGGTGATCGAGGCTGCTCGCGGGCGTCGGAGAGGTGTCTCCCCACGGGACGCGAGCGGGTGGGAGGCACCGGCAAGCTGTCCCGGTCGAGCGATGCTCCTCGCTGCCCCCGGCGTGACGGCCGCGATGCCGGGAACGGACGAGATCACGGAGGCGGTGATCGGTGGTGCGACGGCACCGGCAGGAGGAGGCTCACCGGCGAGGGCCGAAGTCGCATCGGGCACGGTGATCGGGGCCATGGTCGATGGCTGGCCCTGTGTGATCTCGGGACTCACGGCCGGAGCCGGTGGCGTTGGGGCAACCACAGCGGGAGCCGATGGCGCAGGGGCAACCACAACCGGAGCCGGTGACTCGGCCGCAGGTGTGGGGGGAGGAGCAACGGCGCGGGGCGGCAGGAGCGTTGCTGGATCGACATAGCCATCCGCCGCCGAGGAGACCCTGATGCCGAGGTGCACGTACGCCGCTTGCCATTCCGACCCACCGCTCAGTCCTGCGACGCCGATTGCGTCTCCCTCTGCGACCGTCGCGCCCTTGCTCGTCGTGATCGCTCCGAGGTGTGTCACAGACACGGCGTAGCCGGCAAACTGGATCGTGATGGTACGCCCCGAGCCGGGCACGGAGCCGGCAAAAGAGACGATCCCTGACGCCGGGGCACGAACCACCTCGCCATCACCTCCGGCGACATCGACGCCGCGATGCTGTCCTGCCGCATAGGGATCCGGCCCGAGCGAGTAGGGCCTGAGAACGTCTCCCGAGAGAGGCCAGGTCCAGCTCCAGCCGGACGGCACCGCAACGAGGGCGACAAGGACAGCGAGACCGATCGTGAGCCGACGCACCGTTCCACCTCCTGTAGACACTGTTTCTCAACCATGTTCCCCAAATAGGCAACATTTGAAATAGAATAGCGCGTCGAGATCTCGTTGTCAACTCTGCCTACAGAGAGGTCGAGTACAGCGTGTTCCGGGAGACTCCCGTGAGCCGGGCGACCACGCTGGCGGCGACGCCTCGGGGGGCCCCGGCCGCGACGAGCTCGACCACGGCGCCGATCGCAGCCTCGGCATCGGCGACACGTGTCGAGGGACCGATGACGAGCGTCACCTCTCCACGAGGCGCCTCGCTGTATCGCTCCGCGATCGCCTCTGCCGGGCCGGTGACGACCTCCTCGAATGCCTTCGTCAACTCGCGACATACGGCGACGAGCCGCTCCGGCTCGACCGTTGCGAGGCTCGCGAGTGAAGCTGGGAGCCTCCTGGAGGACTCGAACGCCACGGTCGGATGAGGCCACGCGCCGAGCTCGAGCCAGAGTGCAGCGCGATCTCGCTCGCTGCGCGGGAGGTAGCCGACGAAGCGGTACTGCTCGCCCGCGAGGCCACTGGCGACGAGTGCGGTTTCGACGGCGGACGGCCCGGGGAGCACCGTCACTGCGACACCGGCTGCCAGCGCGGCCGCGACGATGCGAGCCCCCGGATCGTTGACCCCGGGAAGCCCTGCATCGGAAACGAGTGCCATCCGCTCACCCGCGACGAGTCGCGGCACGAGCTCGGAAACGCGACTCGCCTCGTTATGCTCGTGGTACGAAAGGAGCCGAGCTCGGATCCCATGTCGCTCGAGAAGAACGCGCGTGTGACGCGTGTCCTCACAGAGAACCGTCTCAGCGGCAGCAAGCTCTTCCAGCACCCGCAATGTCACGTCTGCCAGATTCCCGATCGGAGTCGCGCACAACGCGAGCACCCCGCTCACCTCACTCCGTCGAGTGCCTCGAACCCCACGAGCGCCGCACCGATCAGACCCGCCTCCTCGCCGAGCTCCGCCTGGACGATCCGAAGCGTCTCGTCCGCCGGCTGGATCGCCTCGCTCCGCGCGGCCCGGAGAGCCGGCTCGAGGATCAGATCGGCAGCGGCGGCACCGAAGCCCCCGCCGACGATGACGACATCGGGGTCAAAGATGTTCGTGAGCGACCCGATCGCTACCCCGAGCAACCGCCCGATCTCACCGAGCGCAGCTCGTGCGCGCTCATCACCGCTTCTTGCCCGCTCGACGAGCAACGGGGCGTCCGCGTCCGGCCCGTACAGCTCGGCGGCTACTCGATCTGCCGCGAGCCCGGAGGCAACCGCTTCGAGATGGCCTCGCCCGTGGCAGTGCCCCTGACAGGGCATCCCTCCCTCGACCACGACGGTGTGCCCGAGTTCAGCCCAACCGCGGTAGAGCCGGTCGTCGAGGACGAGACCGCCGCCGACCCCCGTGCCGAGCGTGAGCATGATCAGATCGCTCGCACCCCGCCCCGCGCCGAGACGCCACTCGGCAAGGGCTGCAGCGTTCCCGTCGTTCTCGACCCCTGCCGGCAGGGCATATCGTTCGCGGGCGCGCTCCGGGAAATGAACGTCATGGACGGGAAGATTGATCGCCCGCAGGGCGACACCAGTGCGACGGTCGATGTTCAGAGGCACGCCGTACCCGATCGCGGCGGCGCCCTCGCCGAGAAGGTCGTCGACGACAGCGTCGACCGCGCGTAGTACATGCTCCGGCGTGCCGTCCGGCGTCGGGATCTCGATCGTGCGTCCGATCGTCCCGTCGCGCGCGACGAGACCCGCGAGAATCTTCGTTCCCCCGAGGTCGACGCCGATAACACGCTCTTCACGCATCGCACGGCTACGATATCCGCCCGGATGCCCGAACAAGAGAAGCCCTATCGGGTGTACAAGGGCGGTCGGGCAAAGGGCAAGGTCCCGTTGCAGCGTCCACCACGCGCCCGGGACAGCAAGAACGACCCGAACGAACCGCCGCGCAAGCCGCGGCAGAGACGCCTCGGGAGACGCCTCACGCTCGCGCTCGTCGTGCTGCTCGTCCTCGGCCTCGTCTGGCTCGGCGCCAGTTATCTCTCGTTCTCGCGGGGAATCTCGGAAGCTAACGACCGCGTTCCGGCCCCTGTCCTTGCCGAATTGACGCCACAGGACGGGCTCCTCACCTCGAAGCCCACGACGATCCTCGTCCTTGGCACGGACGGCGGCTCACAGTCAGGCCGCGGCGATGCCAACCGATCGGACTCCATGATGCTCATCCGCACGGATCCCCGCAAGCACCGACTCGCATTCCTCTCGATCCCGCGTGACCTGAGGGTCGAGATTCCGGGCTACGGGGCCTCGAAGATCAACGCGGCGTTCCAGGTCGGCGGCCCGACGCTCGCCCTCCGCACGGTGAAGAACCTGACCGGGCTCGACGTGAACCATGTCGCCTTCGTCGACTTCGATCGGTTCCGCGAGCTGATCGACTCCGTCGGGGGCATCGAAGTCGACGTGCCTCGGCCGATCCTCTCGAACCGATTTGATTGTCCGTACGCGACCTCTGCCCGATGTCGGGCCTGGGAAGGGTGGCGATTCGAGAAGGGCAAGCAGCAGATGAACGGCGCGAGGGCGCTGGTCTATTCGAGGATCCGCGAGAACCGCCTCGACCCATCGGAGACCGATCTCGACCGAGCTCGTCGCCAACAGCAGGTGATCCAGGCGACGGCGGTCAAGGTCACGTCCCTTGGCACGGCGGTGAAGCTCCCCTTCCGCGGCGGCTCGATTGTCAAGCCGCTCGCGACCGATCTCACGGCGGGCCAGGTGCTCCAGCTCGGGTGGGTCTACTTCCGGGCCAACACGAAGGGTGCCCTCCATTGCCGCCTCGGTGGCGAGCCCGGAAGCGCCGACGGGCAGTCGGTCATCTTTGGTTCGGAGGACAACGTTGCAACGATTTCGATGTTCACCGGCAAATCGGCCCCGCTGCAGCCTCCGAAAGGGCTTCCCTACGCTCCCGGCTGCGTCATCGGTGACCGCAGGCTATGAGCCGGCGTCAATCGCTCTTCGCAGGCTTCTTGTCGCTCGAGCCCGGGTCCTTCTTGGTGTCCTTCTTTTCGGAAGACTCGCTCTTGTCGCTCGAGCCACCGCTCTCGCTGGTGCCGCCGTCGCCTTCTTTTCCCGTCGCCTTGCGCGACCCGCGGCCGTAGTCAGTCGAGTAGAAACCGGAGCCCTTGTAATGCACAGCGACGGGAAACAGGATCTTTTCGACCGGGCTCGCGCCGCACGTCTCACAGTTCTCGGCGGGATCGTCGCTCATCCTCTGGAACATCTCAAAGGTATGACCATTCGGGCACCGGTACTCGTAGATCGGCATCAGGCGGGGAATCTACCAGCGACACCACGGAGCGAACACGCGTGACGGAGCGCGCTGACAGCTCTCCTCGCTCCGGTTCTTCGATCGTCTCGGCGCGCGCGTTCGTGACTGCACACGCATTCTGGCTCACCGTGGGAGCAATCTCGCTTGCGGCCGGTGTGTTCCTCGTACACCAACTGATGGCCTGGCCGCCCCACGAGGACGAGACGCTCGCGCTGTTCGTTGGCCGTGACAGCCTCGCCGGCGTTGTCGAGTACGTGACGCGCGATCGCGGAGGCGCACCGCTTCACTTCCTGTTCGCCTGGGCGGTGGCGCATCTCGGGTTCGGACTCGGTGGGATGCGCCTCGTCTCGGCATCGTTCGCGGTGGCGAGCCTGCCGCTCGTGGCACTACTCGGGCGACGGCTCGCCGATCGCAGGAGCGCGCTCATCGCCACGGCCCTCGTCGCCGGCAGCTGGGTCTTTCTCTTCCACGGCGTCTACGCGCGGATGTACAGCCTCTTCCTCTTCCTCTCGCTCGTGTCGTTCCTGCTCCTTCTCCACGCTCTCGATCGTCGGACGGGGGCGGCCTGGGCTGCGTGGGGAGCCGTTCTGCTCCTCGGAGTCGCCGCGCACCCGTACGGGGCGCTCGTCTTCGCGTCCCAGGCCGCGTTCGTGCTCCTCGCGAGGCGCGACCAGATTCGGCGAGCGGCCGTCGCCTTCGTTGCGGTCGGCCTTGCCGGCACTCCGTTCTGGATCACGGATCTCGTTCTCGCAAGCCGGTTCGACGTCGGTGTCGGAGGTCGCGGGGCGAAGCTCGGCGGCCCCTGGGCGGTCGTCACGTATCTCTGGCAGACGGCAGGGGATTTCAGTACGGGTCGTTGGCCCGTCCTCGCGATCGTCCTGGTCATCGGGCTCGTCGGGCTCGTCGTCGTGCGGAGCGAAACCCGTACCCTCGTTCTCTGCGTGATCGGGGTGCCGGTGGCCGCATTTCTTGCCGCGCGCCTCGGCGGCTCGACCTCGCCTGAATCGCGACATCTCATCTTCGTGCTCCCGTTCTTCGCCATCGTCGTGGGAGCCGGGATCCTCCGCACGACCCGACGCGCTCCCGCGGCAGCGATCGCACTCACCGCCGTCCTGGTCGTTCTCGAGATCGGCTGGGCATGGAATCGCACGCCGCAGCTCTTCGAATGGGAGCCCAACAAGCGGCAGGCGACACGCGCGCAGGCGGAGGAGTTCCTCGCTGCGACGAGTCGACCAGATGATCTCCTGTTCGGGTACGAACCGCTCTTCCTCGGCGCGTGGGAGCGCAACGCCGACTTCTCTGACGTGGTCGTTCCGCGAGCGGATTCCGCACTTGCGCTCCGCGCAGTGCGGCGGGCGCCCCGGCCGCTCGGACGAGGCGTGTGGATCCTCGATGCGAGCGAACGGAACAACCTCGAGCCTCGTCTCGAGATCGAGAACCGTGAGCCCAGCCCCGCAGGCACCTTCGAGACGCGAGCCTTCGGGCCGTTCCTCGTGATCCGGACGCTCCGGCCCGTGGCCAACGACCGCGCCTACTTCCTAGCCGGAGTCCGTGCGATGCTGGTCGGCCAATCGCTCGGTATCGGCGACGCCGACGTCAACCTGCAAACGATCGAACGTGCCGACCGCGTGCTTCGAGGCTACGGGCCGTCGCTCCGGTTGCTCGGGGAAAACTCGCGATAGCAGGGCGCACTCTCGAATGCGCCAAGGCCAGAAGGCGTGTCGCCCTGCGGACGCCGACGCCGCAGGCGACGCGCTGCGGCCGCAGCCGATGCACCGAGGAGGCCCCCGATCACGAGCGAGCGCATCCCCTTACCACGAGATCTTCTGACGTCGGCCACTATCGACCCCTCCCCTGGTTCGGCGCAACACGACGCGGGGGTTGCTTCTCCATGCGAGGATCGTAGGCGATGACGATCTGCTGCCTCGGAGACCTTGTGCTCGACGTGATCGTGCGTCTCGAGCAGCCACTCGCCCGTGACGCCGATGCGACGTCTCGAATCGTGCTCCGCCCAGGAGGACAGGCGGCAAACGTCGCCGCGTGGATCGCCGAGCTCGGTGGCAGCTCACGCTTCGTTGGCAAACGCGGTGCGGACGACGCGGGCCTCCTCGCGGCTTCGCGCCTCGTCGAGCTCGGCGTCGAGCTCATCGGGCCTGTCACGACCGACGGCAACGGTGTGATCGTCGCTCTCGTCGACCCCTCCGGCGAGCGAACGATGTGCTCCGACCGCGGCGTCGCCACCGATCTTCGGCCCGACGAGATCGACGCTGCCTGGTTCGACGGTTGCGCCCACCTGCACGTTTCCGGATATGCGCTGCTCCGTGAGCCAGTGGGGAGCGCAGCTCGTACGGCGGTCGAGCTGGCACGTCGAAGCGGGGCACGGATCAGCATCGACCTCTCCTCGTGGAGCGCCATCCGCGACTTCGGCGCCGAGGAGTTCCGCAGGCTGCTCGAGGAGCTCGCCCCCGATGTGGTCTTCGCGAACGACGACGAGGACCGCATCGTCGGAGGGCCTGTCGAGGGGAGCCACTGGATCGTCAAGAAGGGATCGGCCGGAGCCTCATTCGACGGCGAACCGCTCGTAGCCGTCCCGGTTGCCACGGTCGTCGATTCAACCGGCGCGGGCGACGCCTTCGCCGCCGGCTGGCTCGTCGGGGGCCCGGAGCTGGCTCTCGCTGCCGGCGCCCGTTGCGTCCAGCATACGGGCTCGATGCCCGCCCGTGCGACCGAGCGGTAGGCTCGAGCCGAGATGAGAGACCTGATCCACGTCAGCGACGAGGTACGGGCCGCACTCGAGGAGGAGCGCGCCGTCGTCGCGCTCGAAACAACGCTCGTCGCGCACGGGTTTCCGGCGCCGGACGGGGTGGCGACGGGTTTGGCGAGCGAGGCCGCCGTACGTGCAGCGGGTGCCATCCCCGCCACGATCGGGGTGCTGGACGGTCAGATCCGGATCGGGCTCGCACCAGACGAGCTCGAACGGTTCACACCGGACGCCCGGAAGCTCGGTCCCCGCGATCTCGCCGTCTGCGCCGTGCAGCGGGCGGTCGGTGCGACGACCGTAGGAGGGACGCTCACTGCAGCAGCCGCCGTCGGGATCCGTTTCATGGGCACCGGGGGCCTCGGGGGCGTGCACCGGGGCTTTCCCTCACCCCCCGATGTCTCTGCCGACCTCGCTGCCGCAGCGCGAATCCCGGCCGTGATCGCCTCATCGGGCATCAAGTCCCTTCTTGACGTCCCCGCGACGATGGAGTTGCTGGAAACGCTCGGCGTCCCCGTGATCGGTTTCGGCACCGACACGCTCCCACTCTTCTACAACGCTGCCGGGGGGCCGCCCGTATCGGCCCGCGTCGATGACGTCGAAGAGCTCGCACGGCTCGCCGAGGCGCACTGGAGCCTCGGTGGCAACGCGCTTCTCGTCGGTCGACCACCAAAGGAGAGCCTCGACGTCACGCCCCTGATCGAGGAGGCCGTTGCTGCGGCGACAGCCGCGGGCGCGACCGGCCAGGCGGTGACACCGTTCGTGCTCGCATACCTGCACGAACACTCCGACGGCGAGACACGCCGTGTGAACCGCGACCTGATCGTCGACAACGCCGGCCTTGCCGGTGCCATCGCCGCCGCCCACGCAACCCTCTGAGGAGACCTCGCCATGAGCCTCTACGACAGCGTTCGAGACCTGCCGCTCACCGTTGCACGCTACGACCTCGATGGCCTCGAGCAGCAGGTCTCGAGTGGCTTCCTGCGCAAGACGACGGTGATTCGCCTGGAGGGGGTGGGCGAGGAGGGCCTCGGCGAGGATGTCACCTATGAGGCGACCGAGCACGATCTCGCCCAGTCGCAGGGGCCCGTGCACGCCCTCGGCGGCGAGTGGACGCTCGACACCTTCTCGCAACATCTCGACACGCTCGAGCTGTTCGACCACGAGCCTGAACAGCACGCCTATCTCGACTACCGACGCTGGGCGTACGAGAGCGCCGCGCTCGACCTCGCGCTCCGCCAGGCGGGACTGTCGCTCGGCGCCGCTGTCGGCAGGCAGCCCGAGCCGCTGACGTTCGTCGTCTCGATGCGCCTCGGAGAGCCCGCAACAACCGAGCGCCTTAACGCCTGGCTCGCCCACTATCCGGGGCTCCGATTCAAGCTCGACGCGACCCCGGACTGGTCGGAGGAGCTGATCGCGGAGCTCGCCGCCACGGGCGCCGTCGACTCGGTCGACTTCAAGGGTCAGTACCGCGGCACGAGCGTCGACACCGTGCCCGACGCTGCTCTGTACGAGCGGATCGTCGCGGGTCTCCCCCACGCCTGGCTCGAGGATCCTGCGCTCACCCCCGAGACACTGGCTGTTCTCGAGCCGGAGAACGGCCGCGTCACCTGGGATGCGGTGATCCACTCGGTGGCCGATATCGAGGGTCTCCGCTGGCCGCCGCGCACGGTCAACATCAAGCCGTCGCGCTTCGGTTCCGTGGCGAAGCTCTTCGGCGCCTACGACCATTGCGCCGCGCAGGGAATCGGCGCGTATGGCGGCGGACAATTCGAGCTCGGAGTCGGCCGCGACCAGATCCAGCTGCTCGCAGCACTCTTCCATCCCGGAACACCGAACGACGTCGCCCCGGGAGGGTTCAACATGGATCCCCAGGCAGGGCTGCCGACCAGTCCGCTCACGGTCGTCGCGCGCGCAACCGGTTTCGCGACCCAGTAAGCTCTCGCGCTATGCGTGACCGCGAGGCCGCCGTAGCTCGTCTTTCCGCCGCGTTTTCCGGCAGCGTCCACCTGCCCGAAAGCGACGGCTACGACGAGGCGAGGGTCTCTTTCAACGGCATGATCGACCGCCGACCGGCACTCATAGCACGATGCCTCTCAGCCCGGGACGTGGAGCTTGCGGTGCGGTGCGCGGTCGATCTCGATCTCCCGATCTCGGTTCGGGGCGGCGGCCACAGCGTCGCCGGCCACGGCATCGGAGAAGGAGCTCTGATGGTCGACCTATCGGCGATGCGCGAGGTCTCGATCGATTCCGACCGCCGGATCGCACGGGTCGCTGGAGGATGTCTGTGGGACGACGTCGACGCGGCGGCACACGCCGTCGGGCTCGCGGTTCCCGGAGGGACGTACGGCGACACCGGAGTCGGAGGTCTCACTGTCGGCGGAGGGCTCGGCTGGCTCCTCGGCACCGCTGCTCTGACGTGCGACAACCTCGTGCGTGCCGAGGTGGTCACCGCCACCGGCGAATCGGTGGTCGCAGGCGCGGACGGCGACCGGGAGCTGCTCTGGGCACTGCGAGGCGGCGGCGGCAACTTTGGCGTCGTGACGCAGTTCGAGTTCGCCCTGCATGAGCGAGGGCCCATGCTTGGCGGGTACGTCCGGTTCGCGGCCGACGACATCCCGGTCGTTCTCTCCTACGTGTCCTCGCTCGCCCGCGAGATGCCCGACGAGCTCGTCCTCATGCCGTGGATCGGGACGTGGGACGGGGCAGAGGAGGTCACATGCAACGTCGGGGTCGCCTACGCAGGGAGCCCGACGGATGGTGCAGCGCTTCTCGCCGAGCTGCGCTCCGCGCGGCAGCCGGTGAGCGACGAGATCGGTTCGATGAGCTATCTCGAGATCCAGGCGATGAACGGCCGCCTGCCCTTCGGGCTACGCAACTACTGGAAGAGCCATTTCGTGCCCGAGCTCGACGCCGTGGCGATCGGGATCGTTGCCGACGCGGCCGCGGCGCGTCCTGTCGGCGTCAGCGGCATTCTGCTCGAGTGCCTCTCGGGTGCCGCACGCCGTGTTCCCGATGAAAGCGCCGCCTTCGGACAACGCCAGGCCGGCTGGAACGTGAGTCCGCTCGCGATCTGGAGCGACTCTGCAGACGACGACACGATGATCTCGTGGGCAAGAGCGACGACCGCGGCGCTCGAGCCCCTCTCACCGAACGGCGGCTACATCAACTACGGGTCGCACGACGAGCCGGAGCGTGCATTGGCCGTGTACGGGCATCGCCGCCTGGCCCGCCTCCGAGCGGTGAAGGCGTGTTACGACCCCGAAAACCGATTCAGGTTCAACCTCAACATCCCACCAGACCTCCCAGCTGATTGATTCGTCACGTCTCGAGCGACGCGAGCAGCGCGTCGACCGAAACGAGCGGCAGCGACTCGATCTTCGAGCTGCCCCGCGCTCCCAGCGCGACGGAGACCTTCGCGACCGTGAGGTCGTCGGGCGCCTCGACGACGTTGACGAAGTCGTAGGCGCCGAGCGATGCCCACTGGTGGAGGATCTTCGCCCCGAGCTCCTCGACGTCGCGGTTGACCTCGCGGACGCGCGCGGGGTTCGAGTTCAGTGTCTGTACGCCCTTCTCGGTCAGGGTCGTCAGCATCAGGTACAGCGCCATGTCTCCTCCTAGGGTCGATTCGCGGTGCAGCCTCTGGAGCCTACTTCGCGGCGCCGTGCTCGGCACGACGTGTCGCAAGCCGCTCCTCGCGGGTTGTCCCCACACGAGCACGCAGGTCGACGAAGAGCAGCGCAGCGCCGAGGAAGAGCACAGGCCCGAGCACCGTGTCGGCGAGGAAGATCGCGACCCGCACCGTGTTGTCGGCCTGCTGCCGGAGCAGGAACCCCATCGCCAGTCGCACGAGGCCGAACATGATCACGAGGGTCGCGAGACCGGCGAGCGCGTGCACGAGGTCGGCTCGCGCAACCTCGACCGAGCGCCGAACGGCGTCGAGCGGCGAGCGCTCCTCTATCACGATCGCGGGCACGGCATTGCCAAGGAGCGCCAGCACGACGACGGCGGCAAGAGCGAACCACGGGAACAGGAATGCAGCGGGCAGGAAGACGACGATCCCGACGACGATCGCCAACACCCACGTCCGGGCGGACGGACGGGTCTCGCCGACGAGTGCTGCGCCGACGGCGTACGCCGCGCTGAAGAACGGTGCGGCAACGAGCAGCACGGTGATCCGCCCCGCCAGGTCGAGCTCGAACGACGCCTGATCTGCGACAGCGACGACGAGGCCAAGCGGGAGCGCCACCCAGAAATGCTGTCCGTAGACCTGCAGCGTCTCCGCAACGAGCTGACCAACGGTGCGGGCGACCGGGGAGAGCGGGGCAGGCCGTGGGTCACTCGAGGACGGGTATCGCGGGCGGGCCATCGAGCAAGACCGTACCGTCAGCGCTTGGCGACGGCGGCGAGTGCCTCGAGGAGCACCGGCACGACCGCACCGAGCGCCTCGAGCGCCTCCTCGACGCGCCAGTCGACCCGTGCGTCTTCAACCAAGTTCGAGATCGCCCGCACCTCGACCGCTGGCACGTCGGCGAGCTGACAGGCACGCAGCACGGCAAAGCCCTCCATCGCTTCGACGGCGCACTCGCTCGTGCCCCCCACGCGGGCCGTGGTGCCGATAGTGATCGGCGCTACTCCCACACAAGCGGCAGCCAAAGCGACGAGCGCAGGATCAGCGACGACCAAGCGCGTCCCAAGCCGCAGTGTTGGCGGTCGGTCCTCGTAAACCGCCTCGCTACCTACCACAATCGCCCCAATCGGAAATCCACTACCCCGGCGCGCGCCCGCTATCCCGGCGTGGAGTACAGCGCGCGGGCGCTCGTCGGACAGCGCCGCGGCTACTGTCGCTGCTGCATCGACGGGGCCGACGCCGCAAACAAGGCCGTTCTGCCCGCAAAGCTCTCGCTCCGTCGCAGCGACGAGAAGGACGTCATGCATCGTCCGATCCTACGGGATCAGGCGACGGGTTCGGCCGCAGCAACCGACTCAACCTCGAACCGGATCGCCTCACCGTCAACGACAGCGTGCAATGCCGTTCCGTCGCCGAACCGTCCTTCCAGCAGCTCGAGGGCGAGCGGATTCTCGACGAGCCGCTGGATCGCTCGCTTCAGTGGACGGGCGCCGAAAGCGGGATCCCAACCGGTCTCGGCGATCAGCTCGACCGCTTCAGGCGAGAGCTCGAGCGTGATCTGCCGCTCCGCGAGCCGCCCCCGAAGCCGCTCGAGCTGGAGGCCGACGATCGCGGCGATCTGCTCGCGGTCGAGCGGTGCGAAGACGACGATCTCATCGACGCGGTTGATGAACTCGGGCCGGAAGTGCTCGAGCAGCTGTGCGTCCGACCGGATGTTCGAGGTCATGATCACGACCGTGTTCCGGAAGTCGACCGTGCGGCCTTGACCATCCGTGCGACCCCGTCCGCGGCAAGGTCGCGTGGCGCACGCTGCTCTCCGGCGATCGGACGCCGAC
>JANOFZ010000119.1:0-7252 GCA_031413935.1 Thermoleophilia bacterium
AAGGACGGCACACGCCGGGTCGCTGCCGGGGACGAGACCCTGGAGAAGCGCCGCAACCGGCGCGGCCCCCGCCCCCTCGACGACGAGCTTCGAGCGCTCGAGCAGCAGCACGAGCGCCTGCGAGATCGCCGCGTCGTCCACGACGACCACGTCGTCGAGGAGGTCGCGGAGAATCGCCGAGGTCAGCTCGGCCGGAACCTTCACCGCAATCCCGTCCGCGATCGTCGGCCCGATCGGCGATCGTCCGGCAAACGGCGCACACGCGGCAGCCTGGACGCCGATGAGGGACAGCTCTGGCCGCAGTGCCCGCAACGCGATCGCAATGCCCGATGCCAAGCCGCCCCCTCCGACCGGAATCACAACCGTGCCTGGCCCCTTCGGCAGCTGCTCCGCCAGCTCGAGACCCAACGTGCCCTGCCCGGCGATCACCCGTGGGTTGTCGAACGCATGCACGAACGTCGCCCCGGTCTCCTCCACATGCCGGAGCCCGGCCGCCACCGCCTCGTCGAAGCCCGCACCGGCGTTGATCACGGTTGCGCCGTACCCCACGGCCGCGTCGAACTTGGCCATCGGCGCCCCGTCCGGAACAAAGATGGTCGCGGCGATGCCCGCCTGCCGCGCCGCCCACGCCACTGCCTGCCCGTGGTTCCCCGCACTCGATGTGACGACGCCTGCCTCGCGCTCCGCCTCGGTGAGCTGGGCAATCGTGTTGTAGGCGCCACGGATCTTGAACGAGCCGGTCAGCTGGAGGTTCTCCGCCTTCAACGACACGGGACGCCCGACGAGGTTGCTAAGCGTGCCGGAGGAATGAACCGGGGTCAGCTGCGCGACGCCGGCAAGGCGCGCCCCGGCCGCCCGGATGTCCTCGAGGGTCGGCCTCGTCACGGTGTGGCCTCTCGCAGAACGGCGTTAACGATTGCGTCGACGGCGGTGAGCGGATCGACCTGCCGTTGCTGAACGCCGATCACGAGCTCGGTGAGCGACGGATCGGCGGCGATCTGCTCCTCGATCCGGGTACGCGCACGGGCGGCCGCCGCGGACACGACTTCAGCGGCCAGATTCCGGCGACGTCGTTCCTCGAGCGCACCTTCCACCATGAGAGCGTCGCGCCTCTCGATCAGGGTCTCCCAGAGCGTGGCGATCCCTTCTTCCCGCACCGCCTCGGTCAGCACGATCGTCGGCTGTCGCTCCGCGTCCGGACTGAGAGCCATCACGGTGCGAATGTCGTTCAGCAGCGCCTTCGCACCGGGCTGATCCATCTTGTTGATCGCAATCACGTCGGGGATCTCCATGATCCCAGCCTTCAGGGCCTGCACCGAGTCGCCGGAGCCGGGCATCAGGACGAGGAGCACCTCGTCCGCAATGCCCATCACCTCGACCTCGCTCTGACCCGTGCCGACCGTCTCGAGAAAGATCACGTCGCGACCGGCAGCATCGAGAAGGAGCAGCGTCTGGAGCGTCGCCTCGGCCAGTCCTCCCAGGTGACCGCGGGTTCCCATTGAGCGGATGAACACGCCCGGGTCGAGGAAATGGTCGACGAGGCGGATCCTGTCGCCGAGCAGCGCGCCCTGCGTGAACGGGCTCGAGGGGTCGACGGAGATAACGCCTACCGTGAGCCCGAGGTCACGCACGTGGCGAACGAGCGCCGCAATGAGTGACGACTTGCCAACGCCCGGCGGACCTGTGACACCGACGGCAAATGCCTTCCCGGTTTGCGGATAGAGCTCCGAGACGATTGCCGGTGATCCGGGGTCTCGATTCTCGACGAGCGTGATCGCTCGCGCGAGGGCTCGATGGTCGCCGGTCCGGATGCCCGCAATCAGCTCCTCGTGGGTCCAGGGATGCCGTGCCATCGGCGCCACTCTACGGTACGAACACGTCCGTTTAGGACAGCAGACGTCGTAAGACCCAGGTTGTAGGCTCGTTCGGGATGCTGAGTCAGTTCACCGCGCAGTTTGCGATCATCGGGATGCCGGAGCATCGCTCCTTCCGGAACCTCTTCTTCGCTCGCCTGATCTCGGCGCTCGGGACGTGGACGGCGTTCTTTGCCGTTCGCATCGCGTTGTACAACCAGACGAACTCGGCCTGGTGGGTGAGCATCCTGCTCTTCGCAGAGCTCGTGCCCGGCGTCATCCTCGGGATCGCGGTGGGACCGTTAATCGACCGCTGGCCGCGCAAGCGGATGATGGTGCTGTCCGACCTCGGCGGTGCGGTCTGCTTCGGGGCGCTCCCGTTCGTTCACTCCCCCGCCGGTATCTGCGCTGTCTCCGCGTTGGCCGGCTTCTCGGCCGCGTTCTTCCGTCCCGCCTGTTACGCATCGGTGCCAAATCTTGTCAAGGAGGACTCGGTCGTTGCCGCTAACGCACTCATTCAGGGCGCCGAGAACCTCTCGACGCTGCTCGGGCCCGTGATCGCGGGTGTCGGCATCGTTCTCCTCGGCCCGGACACGGTCTACGCGCTCAACGCCGTGAGTTTTGTCATCTCCGCTGTCCTCCTCGTCCGGATCAGCAGCAGCTTCCAGTCGAGCATCGTTGCGCGCATCGGCCGCACGCACTGGCGGGAGGTGCGCGCGGGGCTTGCCCTCGTGCGCGACAACAACCATCTCTCGTCGCTCTTTCTGATCTGGAGCTGGGCAACGCTCGCCTACGCAGGCATCAACGTGGCGGAGATCGTGCTCACAACGGATGCCTACGGCGCGGGCAACGTCGGTTTCGGCGTCTTCGTCGCCTTCTCGGCCGCCGGCATCCTCGCAGGAAACGTTCTCGCGTTTTGGTTCATCGAGCGGCTGACCGTGTACGGCGGCTACCGCTCCTCATTCCTCATCACGGCCGCAGGCGTCGCAATCTGCGCTGTCAGTCCGAATCTGGCCATCGGCTGCGTCGGAGCCGTCATCTTCGGCATCGGCAACGGAATCGGACTGGTCTGCAACGTGACGCTGATTCAGCAGGTCGTCGCGGACGACCGACGCGGCCAGATCTTCGCCGTGCTCGGCAGCCTGGTTCAGATGTTCACGTTGATCGGAACGCTCGCGGCCGGACCGATCACTGTGGCCGTCGGGCCACGGATGATGTGGGGTATCAGTGCGGCTCTGCTCCTGATCGGCTATCTCAACGCCGTTGTCGTCTCGAGCCTACGTCGCTCGACGACCAGGGAACCGGCCCCGGGTTCGGTCGACCTGTTGCCGCTCGAAGTCGGGAGCGGCATTCCGGGAACGGGCTTCTCCCGGATCGCCAGCCTGCTCGACGAGGTCGAGCGCACAAGGGCGGCGGAGGGGGCGAAGTCGGGTGATGGACACCGTCGACCCCGGAGCTCCGGCTAGCAGTCAGCCAAGGCTTCGAGCGCACCGCAGATCTCGCCTCGCCGCTCGGGTGGCGCCTCACCCACGCGAGTGGTGAGGAGCGACCGATGAACCGGCTGCATATTGTCGAACGACGCTACACACGGTGATGGGAGCCCGTCCCCGGTGCCGAGCAGGATCTCCGTCGCGATCCCACGGATCGTGCGGGTAACGGGCGCCACGACGATCGACGTCAGCACGGGGATTGCCTCACTCCGCGTAACGATCAGGACAGGTCGCCGTTTGTCCTCGGCCTCCGCCCACCACACTTCACCCTGCCGCGGTGTGGCCACAACCCTCATTCAAGGTAGCGTGCACCGTTACCACGGCTCATCGGCGATCATCTGCCGGCTGGCACGTTCGATCCCGGCGAGCTCCGCGCGAGTCTGCGGCTGCCTCTCGTAGGCCGCCAGCATCGATCGCCCGATCGCTGCTCTCCGATGCTCGTCAACGAGCCTCTGGAGGCCAATCCTGACCGCGTCGGACCGGCTTTCGACTACCTCTGCCGCGACAAGTTGATCGACGGCGTCCGCGAGGTCATCATCGAGCCGCGTAACTATCTGCGCCATACGGAAAGTATAGCAGTATGCATTCCACTTTGGAACGCCGTGCTCACGAAAACGTCAGCCGGTTGTGCGGCCGGACACGGTGAGCTGGTTCTCGGCGTGCTTCATGCGTTGCTCGAGCTGCCAACGGTCGCCCGTCGACTCCCCGGCGTCGATCTTCTCGAGCTCCGCTTTCGCGGCCTCGAGCTGAGCGGTCGCACGCGCGTCGTCGATCTCCTTGACGTTCACCGCATCGTCGACGAGCGCGAGGGCCTTGTCGGTCTCCACCTTGAAGAATCCCGGACCGGTCGCGAATTCGAGGACTTCGTTACCTCCGAGGTGGACTCGGGTCGACCCGGCCTTGAGCGTTGCGACGAGCGGTGCATGGCGCGCGAGCACGCCGATCTCGCCGGCCTGTCCGGGCACGATCAGCATCTCCGCCTCGCCCTGGTAGACCGGGCCGTCGGGGGTGACGACCGAGACGTCGAATTTGGGGTGCGCGTCAGCCATCCGGAGAGACCACTAGGCCGCGACCTGCTCGAGCTGGCGTGCCTTCTCGATCGCGCCCTCGATCGGCCCGACCATGTAGAACGCCGCCTCGGGGAGATCGTCGTGGGTTCCCTCGAGAATCTCCCGGAAGCCCTTGATCGTATCCTCGAGCTTGACGTACTGCCCTGGCGTCCCCGTGAACTGCTCTGCCACGAAGTTCGGCTGTGAGAAGAACCGCTCGACCTTGCGCGCCCGGGAGACAACGACCTTGTCCTCGTCGGTGAGCTCGTCCATGCCGAGAATCGCGATGATGTCCTGGAGGTCCTTGTAGCGCTGCAGGATCTTCTGAACGGCTGTCGCAGTGGCCAGATGCTCATCGGAGACAGAACCGGGGGCCAGCGCTCGCGAGGTCGACGCGAGTGGATCGACAGCCGGGTAGATCCCCTTCTCCACGATCTCCCGCGATAGCTGCGTTGTGGCATCGAGGTGAGCGAAGGTGGCAGCCGGCGCCGGATCGGAGAAGTCGTCTGCGGGCACATACACCGCCTGGACGGACGTCACGGAACCGGTCCGTGTCGAGGTGATCCGCTCCTGCAGCTGTCCCATCTCGGTCGCAAGGGTCGGCTGGTAGCCCACGGCGCTCGGCATCCGGCCGAGGAGCGCCGACACCTCCGAGCCTGCCTGAACGAACCGGAAGATGTTGTCGACGAAGAGAAGAACGTCCTGGCCTTGATCGCGGAAGTACTCCGCCATCGTGAGACCCGAAAGGGCGACGCGGAGACGGGCTCCGGGCGGCTCGTTCATCTGGCCGTACACGAGTGCGACCTTGTCGAGAACGCCGGACTCTTCCATTTCGAGATAGAGGTCGTTGCCCTCACGTGTGCGCTCGCTGACACCGGCGAAGACGGAGACACCACTGTGCGCGTTTGCGACGTTGTGGATGAGCTCCATGATCGTGACCGTCTTGCCGACGCCGGCGCCCCCGAAGAGACCGACCTTGCCGCCCTTGATGTACGGGGCGATGAGGTCGATCACCTTGATGCCGGTCTCGAACACCTCGACGGACGGAGCAAGCTCACGGAAGGCGGGCGGCTCACGGTGGATCGACCAGCGCTCGACATCGGCGGACGCAGGCTTCTCGTCGACGGGCTGGCCAAGAACGTTCCAGATGCGGCCGAGCGTGCTGTCGCCGACGGGCACAGAGATCGGCGCACCGGTGTCGACAACCGCTGTCCCACGCGCAAGGCCGTCGGTCGAGTCCATGGCAACGGCGCGAACCCGATCGTCACCGAGGTGCTGCTGCACCTCCGCCACGAGGGTCGTCGACGACCCGTCAGGCTTGACGATCTCTACCTCGACGGCATGGAGAATCTGGGGCAGGCTGTCGGGAAAGACCGCATCGATCACGACGCCCTTGATCTCGATGATCTGGCCGGTGTTTACAACACTCTCGTTGGACATGGGTCTCCTGGAGGCTCTTCGTCAGTGCGGGGGTTAGCAGTGCGTGGCAAGACGGCGGCGAAAAAGCCGACGAGCGCGCGTATCCTATCCCATCGCGGCCCCCCGTCGGCGGCGTAACCGGCTAGCTCGGCTCGTCTCAATCCGTCCGCAACGCGGGCGTCATGGTCGAGCCCTCAGCAGTGGGCGGTCACCGGGTTTGCGAGCATCTTCGTCTGCGGTCTCCCGGGACACCCACTTCGTTACACGACGATTGCCACAAGCAAGACCCGACCCGCGCGCCTACCCCGCAGAGACACCGGGAATCCTGCTCAGCGAAACGACCGATTCAAGCTGCCGTACATACGAGATGTTGCGCAACTTCCGCCAGGTGGCCGAGTCGTCCTCCGGCGCTGCGTAGACGACGAGTGCACCTAGGGGCCTGGTGCTTACGTCATCCACCGACTGGTTGTTCAGTACGACTGACGTCACCACCATGCTGGCGACCGCCGCCGTGACTGCCGCGAGCGGCATTCGCAGTGACCTCGGCCGACTCAGGCGCGGCAATCTGCCGCCGGCACTCTGATGGCGCCGCGCGGTCTCGAAGCCGTCGCAGTTGCGGGCATCCGACGCGGCGAGCGGCGTTGCCCGCAGCTCCGCCGTGAACGCGGCGACAGAGGCGGCGAAGGTGCTGCACGCCGCGCAGCGCTCGAGATGACGTGCGAGCATCCGCTGCTCGGTCTCCGACAGGGTTCCGTCGGGAGCAAGCGCCGCAGCGAACCGTGCTCGCTCACAGGAAGATGATCTGACCCACGTCATACCCGGTGAGACGGCGCAACCTCGGTTCGGTTAGTGCGGCGCTGCTGTCCTACCATCCAGCGGTATCGCTTCCACATTCACATTCGAGAGTCAGATCAGACGAACACGCGCGTCCACCGCGACCCCGGCGACCAGAAGCACGAGGCCCATAGCGATGAGCAGACCTGCCGCCTCGGTCGTTTCCCAGAGATCCGCGAACCGATCCTGGCTATGCGCGTCTCGACTCTCGGCCGAACGGAATGCGTTCCTCGTGCCGAGGCCAAACCCGACGACGGTCAGGAACGACCCGACGGCGTAGAGGCCGAGCGAAAGCCCTCGCTGGACGGACGCGCCGGCAAGAACGGCGACAACCGCAATGATTGCGACAATGCTGCCGAGCAGAATGACGGGCAGTTTCGCCCGGCGCGCCGCGACGCGAATCACGTAGCCGTCAGCGTCGGTGCGGCCGACGCAGGCTGTCGGAGCTCCTCGGGTGACATGGGCCAGTGCTCGAGAGGAAAGTGGCAGGCGCGGGAATGGCCCGTCGTGACCTCGAGCAGCTCCGGCTCGTCGACGTCACAGACCCCGCTCTGGACACGCGGACAGCGCGGATGGAACCGGCAACCGTCCGGGGGATTGATCGGAT
>JANOFZ010000120.1:0-18772 GCA_031413935.1 Thermoleophilia bacterium
CCGGTAAACTTCAAGTGCGGTTCCCAACGCCTCGGCAACACCCGCCTGACCTTCCCTCCGTGCACGCTGCTCCAGGAACGCGGCGGCCAACGGATGGAGTTCGAGCTTGCCCGCACGCTCCTCGAGGACACCGAGCGTGAGGGCCTCCCCGCACACGCGCTCCGCGCGCTCGGCGCCGAGCAACTCGATCGCGAGCTCGCGATCGAGGCTCGGGGCCGTGGCGAGCAGGCCGAGACCGCCCCGAACGTCCGGCTCGAGACCGCGGTACACCTCGTCCGCGAAGAACTCGTACAGGTGCTCGGGCAGATCGAGGCGCTCCTCGGGAAGGGGCGACTCGGACGTCGTCAGGCTGGCGAGCCCGATCACCGCCGGCCATCCGCCCGCAAGCGCGAGCAGACCGGACGTCATCTCGTCGCGCACGCCCGCGAGCATCTCGGCCACCTCGTCCTCGGTCATCGCCAGCATCGTCTGGCCGATCTCGAGCACGTCGCCATAGAGGATGCTGCGGGTAGAGACCCAGCTCGGGCGATCGCGGGTCGAGATCATGACCTGCACCGGAGACTGCTGAATCATCCCCTCGACGAACGCCTCGGCCGTGGCCGACTCGCGGATGTACTGGTAGTCGTCGACCACGATCCACGCATCCTCCGGCCAGTCAGCGAAGTCCTCCGACAACAGATCGATGAGGACCCCGAGATCCGCCGTCGGATCGGCCGTTGCGTTCAGCCGCTCGCACAGCCTCCGGTCGCAACCGGGGATGATCTCCGCCCCTGCCGCCGCCATCTGCCGTGCCAGCACCGCGACATCAGCCGACGGGCGACGCGACCGAACCCAGGCCACCCGCCGCTCCCCCGCGGCCCACTGCTCGGTAAGAATGGTCTTCCCGTACCCGGGGCCGGCCACGAGCATCCGTACACGAGCCCGCGACCGATCGAGCGCCCGAATCAGCCGCGGCCGCTCGAGGAGACGGCGCCTGCGGAACGGAGGATTCGGGGTATCGGCCATCTGGTTGACCGAAGAGGCTACAACAGAGTGGCTCATCGGAAAAGTGGGCGCCCGCGGCGGGCGGGGGAGCAAGCCACGGACGCCCTGCCGTCAGCGCTGGAGCACGCCGAGGCTTGCCGAGAGCGGATCCTCCCCGGTCAGTACCCGAAACGCGACGGGAATCTGCCGGCGGCGACTAACGCCGAGCTTCGAGCGCAATGTGTCCGAATGCGCCTTCGCCGTCCTGGGCGAAATGCCCAGCCGCTCTCCCACCTCGTCGTTCGAACACCCTGCCGCGATCAGCGCAACGACTTCACGCTGCCGCGATGTCAGGCCCGGCTCTCTGTGTATCGCTTGAGTGATCATGACGCCGAAGGCTAGTGCGACATGTGCGAGGGAACCATTCCCCAACAGATGTAGCCTCGGGTGTAACTCACTACACCAGAACTATATTTCCGGTATAATAACTCTACTATGAGCAACGACATCCTCGTCTGGGTTGCCCTCGTCACGGCGGTTCTCGGGTTTCTGGCCGTCGACTTCTTCCTCTTCGGCCGGCGCGGGATCACCTTCCGCAGCACCGTTGTCTGGAGCATCTTCTGGCTCGCGCTCGGGATTTCGTTCACGTTCGTGATGGGCGCCTGGCAGGGGTCAGACGCGGCCGAGGAGTACCTCGCCGGCTACCTGATCGAGCGAAGCCTCTCGATCGACAACATCTTCGTCTTCGCCCTGATCTTCGCCTCATTCGCAGTCCCGGCCAGCAAGCAGGGGCGACTGTTGTCGATCGGGATCGTCATGGCACTCGTGATGCGGGCCGTCTTCATCGTCGCGGGAGCAGCGCTCCTCGACGCATTCCACTTCACGATCTACCTCTTCGGCCTTCTCCTCGTTGCCACCGGTATCAAGCTCGCGCGCCACTCGAGCGAGGAGGTTCACCCGGAGCGGAATATCGTGCTGCGCGGCATGAAGCGCATCTGGCCGGGGACGACCGTCACCGTTGCCGTCGTCGTCGTCCTCGCGACCACCGACCTCATCTTCGCGATCGACTCGATCCCCGCGATCTTTGCGATCACCGACGACGCATTCATCGTGTTCGCGGCCAACGCCTTCGCCCTCCTCGGCCTGCGGTCGCTGTACTTCCTCCTGGCGGGAATGATGGACCGATTCGCGTATCTCACCCACGGGCTCGCGATTGTTCTCATCTGGGTCGGCGCGAAGATGCTCCTCACGGATGTCTGGAAGATCCCGACGTGGCTCTCGCTTCTCGTCATCGTCCTCGTCCTCGCAGGGGCAATCGGCCTCTCGTTCTTCACCACGCGCGGCCATAAACCAAGCGAGCCGGCCGAGGCACCGCAATGACCACATGGACGTTCCTCTCCCACCACGCGCAGGTCTTCCTGTGCATCGCGCGGGATCCCGACGTGCGGCTTCGCGATATCGCTGCAGGCGTGGGTATCACCGAGCGCGCCGTCCAGGCGATCGTCAACGACCTCGTCGAGGCAGGCTACGCCGATCGAACGCGGGTCGGGAGGCGCAACCACTACGCCATCCATCCCGAGGTGCCCCTGCGCCATCCCCTCCAGGGCGACCTCGACGCCGGCACGCTGCTGCGGCTCGTCAGATAGGACGCCCCCGGCCGCGCAAAGGATTGCGTCTCGCGCCTGCACGACCCCGGGAAGGGCGTCGTTCGGGCACGATGTCGCTATGACGACGCGAGCTACTGCAGCACCCGGCTCCCGCGCTGATTCTGGCCGAGGGCGGTAGTCGGATCGACAGGTCGTCAAGCCTCCCCGAGCAGGTCGCAATGTTGCGCGACCGAGGACTCCCGGCGATCGCACTCGGCTCGATCGTGTCAGGGGCCGCGTTCTGGCTGAGCGGCCAGAATCGCTGGGCCGACATCGCCTGGGCGGTGGGCGCTGTCGTCGTGCTGGTGCCGCTCGTGATCTCAACGACGCGCTCGCTTCTCCGCGGCGACGTCGGGGTCGACGCAATCGCGCTCGTCGCGATCGTCTGGGCGCTCGCGCTCGGCGAGTTTCTCGCTGCCGCCATAGTCGCGCTGATGATGTCGGGCGGTGCGGCGCTCGAATCCTGGGCGGCGGGACGCGCCCGCCGAGAGCTCCGGCTCCTCGTCGAGCGCGCTCCACGGATCGCGCATCGCTATGTCGGTGAAACGCTCGAGGAAGTCCAGGTCGAAGTACTTGCGGTCGGAGACCTCGTCTCTGTCCGAGCAGGTGAGATCGTTCCCGCCGACGGCGCCGTGGCGAGCAGCGAAGCAGTGCTCGACGAGTCCGCTCTGACAGGCGAAGCTCTACCTGTCACGATCGCGAGCCACGGCCATGTTCGCTCCGGGACGGCGAACGCGGGGGACGCCTTCGACCTTCGCGTCACATCCCCCGCGGCGGAGAGCGCGTACGCCGCGATCGTTCGGCTCGTTCGCGCCTCCGAGGTCGACCGTGCCCAGTTCACACGCCTTGCCGACCGATACGCGGCCTACTTCCTCCCGTTCTCTCTCCTCCTCGCTGGGCTCGCATGGCTCGGGTCCGGCGATCCAACCCAGGGCCTCGCGGTCATGGTCGTCGCGACGCCGTGCCCGCTGATCCTCGCCGCGCCGATCGCGTTCGTCGCAGGGCTCTCACGAGCCGCGCGGGCGGGAATCATCGTCAAGGGCGCCGGTGCGCTCGAACGACTCGGTACCACGAGAACCGTTCTTCTCGACAAGACCGGCACGCTCACGGTGGGCCAGCCCGAGCTCGAGCAGGTCATCACCTACGGCCGGCGAGATGCGGACGAAGTCCTTAGACTCGCGGCCTCCGTCGACCAGATGTCGACTCACGTGCTCGCCGAGAGCCTCGTCGTGGCTGCGGCCGCCCGCGGACTCGTGCTCGCCCTGCCAACCGGGACAACCGAGGATGCCGGCCGCGGCATCATCGGGACGATCGAGGGCTCAGCAATAGCCGTTGGCTCGAGCGGTTGGCTCGAGAGCAACGGGTACACAGGCGTCCGCGACCACGCGAGGGAGCACGACACGGGCGACGGCGCGGGTCGCGCCAAGATCCTCGTCGGTATCGACGGTGAGCTCGCAGCTGTGATCGTGATGGGCGACCGGCTCCGTCCCGGAGCCGACACGCTCGCGAACGAGCTCCACCACGTAGGCGTGACGCACGTCGCGCTCGTGACGGGTGACAGAGCCGAGATCGCCGAGGAGGTGGCACGAAACGCGGGCATCGAGAAGGTCTACGCCGAGCAGACACCCGCGGACAAGCTCGACGTCGTTCGCTCGGTCCGCGACCAACCGGAGATGCGCAATGTCGTCATGGTCGGCGACGGGATCAACGACGCTCCGGCACTCGCCCTCGCCGATGTGGGCATTGCGATGGCAGGCAAGGGAGCGACGATCTCCTCGGAGACCGCGGACGTCGTGATCACGGTCGACAACGCCAACAGGATCGCGCTCTCGATCAGCATCGGCCGTCGCTCACTCCACATCGCACGACAGAGCGTCGGCTACGGCCTCGGCCTCTCCGTCGCCGCGATGTTCGTCGCGGCCTTCGGCTACCTCCCGCCCGTCTGGGGCGCCCTATTCCAGGAGGTCATCGACGTGGCCGTCATCCTCAACGCCCTCCGCGCACTCCGCGCCTAAGAACTCAAATTAGAATGAGACTTGTGCCGCCGAAACGCGCTGGACGGCACGCTACTTCTGGGTCGACTCCTGCACGTACGCCGCGACGTCCGCTATCTGCTGCTCATCGAGCTGGGGGTATGCGGGCATCCCGTTGAGACCGTTCGTGACGCGGTCGATCACGAGCGCGACCGACGGCTGCTTCTCGTCGAATGACGGTCCGAGGTTCCCGGTCGCTCCCGCCGCCTCGAGCGTGTGGCAGTTGCCGCACGACGAGCTCGCGAATACCTCGGCGCCCGCCTCGGCATCGCCGGTGATCGCGGCTGTTCCATCGCCGCCAGTCTCTGCCGTCGTTGTCGGCGTATTGCCGCCGTCCGACCCGGCCTCACGGCCAACGAGGTACCCGCCGACGGCGAAGGTGAACGCCAGGACAAGGGCAACAATCATCACCGCCGCCTCGATGTTGTGCACGGAAGACTCCTGCTTCACCTTCGACGGCTCGGGGATACCTCGCTCATCGAACGTCGCTACCCCTCCCTTGCCCCGCAGAGTCTGCATTACGTTCCAGAAGAACAGGGCCTGTGCGGCCGCGAGAATGAAGACAAAGGGCAGTGAGATGCGGGTGAGGGTGTCGTAGTTCGACGGGAGAACCGACCAGCGCCGCGGAGCGCCGTCAAGTCCCTGGACGAGCCAGAGACCGAAGAAGATCATCCCGACGACAAACGTGATCCACACGTGGATCCACGCCATCCGCTCGCTGTAGAGCGCCTTGCCGGAGAGCTCCGGCAGGAGGGCATAGATGGCCCCGAAGATCAGCAGCCCGATGTTGAGCATCGCCATGTGGTGGAAGTGCCCGACGATCCAGAGCGTGTTGTGAACGGCAACATCGAGAGCGATCGTGGCGTTGACGATCCCCGAGAGACCGGCGAGCAGCCAGCCGACGAGACCGAAGAACAACGCCGTCGAGGCAGGAGTCCAACGGAATCGCGAGCGGTAGATCGTGAAGCCGAGGCTGTAGAGCGAGAGCGCAGAGGGCAGCACGAGTGCGAACGTGATCGGCTGCATCGCCGTGTTGATCTGTGCCTGTGCCGTTCCACTCGGGTAGTCGAGGTAGAGGTGGTGCGCCCACACGAAGACATTCGCGATCACGGCGACGGTCCACGCGACAGCAATCACGTGACCGGCAACGAGGTCGCGTCCGGCGTACCGAGGGATCAGCCAGTAGTAGACGGCGACCGCAGGGAAGAGGAGGAGATAGACGACCGGGTGGCCGAACCACCAGAGGATGTTCTTCGCGAGCAGGTCGTTCGCGCTCCCGACGATCCCCATCGACTGGAAGATCTGCCAGACCAGCAGCCCGGCCAACGGGAGCGTGGCGATGATCATGTCGAGCCCGATCACCGCGAGCGGGATCACGGGATAGGGAACCGGCTTCTTCGCCGCGAATGTGCGCGGCATCAGGAAACCCCAGCCGAAAGAGAGGCCGAGGCGCTTGACGATAGAGCCCGAGACGCTCTGAAGCGCCTCACGGTTCATCACCGTGTGCAGGATCCCGAAGCACCAGGTGACGATCGCGAGACCGGCGAGCAGGACGGAGAAGGAGAACAGGCCCGTTGCCCAGTCACCCCAGTTGCCGGACCCGTAGAACGGCAGCGGGTAGAGGAAGACCCAGGACGCGGCGAAGCCCATGAAGATCGTCGTGATGATCACGCCGAGGACACCGAACACCATCAGCCACCACGTCAGCCGGGCCATCGCGAGTCCGAAGCCGCGTACCGGGAAGCCGATGCCGGCGAGCACCCACCAGGCGAGGCCCATCACCGCGAACGCGCCCCACCCGACGAACGCGCCGAGGCCGTGGGCGGTCATCATCGCGTACCAGAAGTTGTCGCCGACGCGCGCCTGCGGAACGGACTGACTCCATCGCAGCACGACGCCGAGCAGACCTGACGCAGCGAGGATGATCGACGACCAGACGATGTAGCGAATCGTCAACTGCCGCGCGATCGCGCGCGCCCGCTCGTCGATCACGGGGCCTTCACCTCGAAGGTCGTGCTCATCAGGTGATGTCCGGCGCCGCAGAACTCGAGGCAGTGAACGGTATACGTTCCCGGATCGGTGAACGTGTGGACGATCTTCTGCTCGTGGTCGGCCACGACCTGCGCCTGAAAGATCAGCGTGCCCGACGGGTTGTAGACGCCGAACCCGTGAGCGACGTCGCGCGAGCGGGCGAGGAACGCTACCGGCCGGCCCGTGACTATCGGCTGCGGTGCGTCGACGGCCCAGGCGTACTGCACTCCGACGACGCGGACGACCTGGCCGCGAGGACCTGCCGTCTCACCGTAGGGGACGTAGAAGATCGTCCCGAGCAACAGCGCGAACAGCGTCAGGATCATGATCACGAGCCATGTCGCCTCCCGACGAGACCAGATCCCCGACCGATCCTCCTCGAGCGGGCGAGAGGTCGACCGGAAGATCGCGAACGAGATCGCCGATCCGAGGATGACGGCGATCGAGTAGGCAACGGTGATGATGACCGCCGTGTGGCTCACGAGGAGCATTCTTCACGATCGACCCGATGGAGGGCATCGGTCTTTACCCCAGGAGTGTTGCGGCTTTTCCGCAACCGAAGAAGCGCTCGCCCCGATGCATGAGATGGAGTGCACGAACACCATCTGCAACATGCGCGAAATACTCGCCGCCACCGACGGCTCTCCGGCAGCAGACGCGGCGCTTGACGAGGCGCTCGACCTCGCCGCGGCGACAGGGAGTGGGATCGCGGTGATCACCGTGTGGCGCGCGCTCCAGGGCGACTTCGGCCTCGCCTATCCCTCGACCGCCGTCCTCTCCGACATCCTCGAGGCAGAGCGGACTCACGCGGAGAACACTCTGAGCACGGCCATCTCGCGGGCCGAGGAGACGGGAGTTCCGATCATCACGCGCCTCGCGACGGGTGATCCCGCCGACACGATCTGCGCGTACGCCGCGGAGATCGAGGCGCGGCTCGTCGCTGTTGGGACGCGCGGGCACAGCACGGTCGCGGCACTCCTGCTCGGCAGCGTCTCGCAGGCGGTCGTTCGCCATGCCCCTTGCCCGGTGCTCGTCGTGCGCGACCCGAAACGGCCGCGCGAGGTGGCGCGCACCGCCCACGTCGCTGCCGGCGCCTAGCCTCCCTCGCGGCGGCCGAATCGCGCAACGCACGTCGACGGCGTCACCCAGGGTTCGAGCCCTTCGAGCCCGATGTCCGAGCCCAGCTCATCGAGCGCCCCGTCGATCAACCCGCCATGGAACGCGCAGACAACGCGCGGGTAGCGCTCGGCGAGCTCTCGAAACGGGCAGCGGTGCATCACGAGCTCGCTCCCGTCGACCTCTGGCGCGAAGCCGCGGCGACGCAGAAGGCTTGCCACTCGCTCGATACATGCCTCGCCGTCGGGCTCGCGGCCCGGTTCCAGTCGCTCGATCATCACTCCACCCCAGCTTCGCCCAGCGGCCTCAGCGACCTCGACGCCGTCGGGAAGTGGCTCGAGCGCCGATGCCAGAGCGGCGGCGAGCAGCGCGTGCTCCTGCTCGGCTGCCGCCGGAACCGCGCTGAACAGGATGGACGGACGCCCTCGCGCGCCGCTGCGATCCGAGGTCGAGACGACGAGTTCCGCCTGCTCCAGCAGCAGCAGATGCGCGCGAACGGTGTTCTGGTGCAGGTCGAGTGCTGCTGACAGCGCCGAGACCGGCTGGGGCTCCTCGGTCGCCCGCAGAAGATCGAGAAGCCGTTCCCTGGTCGGGTCTGCAAGCGCACGGTGCCGGAGCGTTCTTCCCGCCATCACCGGATTTTCGCCGAAACCGGCGGTGCAGTACATCAGCGAATCCCCCTACACAAGCTGCGGTATCGCCACGATGCCCGGTGAGCGAATTTCTCCAATGATCAATGTGGAAATCGACACCGAGTACGAAGGAGACGACCCATGAAGCTCATTCTCGTAGGCAGCGCGATCCTCGGCGCAGCCGTTCTCATCTTTGCAGCGACGCTCGTCGCCTCGGATCGCGCGCTCGACGACGACGTCGCCGCCGCCGCCGGGACTACCAGTCCGACCTCGGGCAGCGCCAACGATCAAAACACCGCGTTGCCGCTGAACAGCTTCGCGGGAGTTGTGCCGGAGAACGCGCAGGAGCTCGCAAAGGCACACAAGCCTACGAGCGCCGCTCTGCCCCCTGTTCCGGCTGGCGACGTGGTGCGCATACAGATGACCTTGAAGGACATGACCGTTGAGATCGCGCCTGGCGTCAAGTACAAGACGTGGGCCTTTGACGGCCACGGCGCTCCTGGACCGATCATCAACGTCCGAGAGGGTCAGACGGTCGTGATGACTCTCACGAACGGGGGATCGATCCCGCACTCGATCGACTTCCATGCTGCGCGCATCGCCCCCGACAAGGCCTTTCGAGACGCTGCCCCGGGCGAGTCGTTCACTTTCAAGTTCAAGGCAAAGGATCCCGGCGTCTACATGTACCACTGCGGCACAAAGCCGGTACTTGCGCACATCGCCAACGGCATGTACGGGGCCATCATCGTGCAGCCGAAGGAGGGACTTCCCAAGGTCGACAACGAGTACGTCCTCGTCGGTAGCGAGTGGTACCTGAACGGCGACGGCATCGAAGAGCCGGCTTCACTCGACATGGCGAAGGCCCGCGCGAGGCTCGCCGACTGGGTGACGTTCAACGGATATGCAAACCAGTACGTTACGCACCCGCTGACCGCGCAGCCGGGTGACACGACGCGATTCTGGGTCGTCGCTGCCGGGCCGACGAACAACGTGAACTTCCATGTCGTCGGAGCGATGCTCGACCGCGCCTGGGTCAACGGTGGCCTGAGGAACGCACCCCAACTGGGTGGCCAAACGGTGATCGTGCCTGCCGGTGGGGGCGGCGTCTTCGACGTCCAGATTGACGGCGAAGGTCTCTACCCGTTCGTCAGTCACGCATTCGCCGACGTCGACCTCGGCCAGGTCGGGCTACTCAAGGTGGGTAACCCGAAAGGCACGGCCTCTCACTAGTGCGGTGTGTCTCACGACGGTCCGCCTGTTTGCCCCCGAGGCCGGCGTTCGTGTGACCTGTCCCGGGAGAGGCTGCGCCGTCTCCCCTACGGGGTTCGCGTCAACCGGGAAGCCCTGACGATCTGGTCGCTACGTGTGACGCCAGGCTTCAGCCTGGCGTCAGGCCTCGTCGAGCAGTCCGTTGACGAGCGCGTAGCGCACGAGCTCGGCCCGGGTACCGAGGCCGAGCTTCTGCATGATGTGCGCGCGGTGGGTCTCGGCCGTGCGCACCGAAATGAAGAGCTGGGCGGCGATCTCCTGGTTCGTGTTCCCAAGCGCGAGGAGACGGAGCACCTCACGCTCCCGCTCCGACAGCGGATCGGTGGCGGCGCGCCGAGCAGCCTCCACCTCGGCCTGAGCGAGACGGGCGCCGAGCGTGGGATGCACGTAGCGCCCTCCGCGTGCGACCTCCCGCACCGCCTGCACGAGCTCGGTGTCAGCCGCCTCCTTGAGCATGTAGCCGCTCGCGCCGGCAGCAAATGCCTCACGCACGTACGAGGGGTCGTCCTGCATCGAGAGCATCAGGACCTTCCCCTTCGACGCGGAGATCACCTCTGCGCATGCGTCGATCCCGGTGCGGCCCGGCATCACGACGTCGAGCAGCACGACATCCGGCTTCTCGAGTCGCGCGGCTCGGATTCCCTCATCCCCGTCTCCGGCCTCGCCGACGACCTCGATGTCCTCCTCGCGGTCGAGCAGGAGCCGAAGGCCTGTCCGGACAAGGGCATGGTCGTCGACGATGAGGACGCGGATGGGCACGGCAGTGTCACCATACAACGGGCAGCGGGCGCCATAGAACTAGTGGTTGGCGCCGGCCGGCACCAGCTCGATCCGATCGAGCCAGTCGCGAAGGAGCGCCTGGAAGAGCACCGGCCTCTCGATGCGCCCGAGTTGGTGCCCTGCCAGGTCGAGCACGGCGAAGGTCGCCCGAGGGAGCTCCTCGATGAGCCTCAAAGCACTCCGGTATCCGACCCTCGAGTCCTGGCGACCAGCGAGGATCAGGCTAGGCTGATCGAACGGAGCTCCGGGGCGCCCGGAGGCGCCGGTTGGAAGGTAGTTCGCGTTCAGACGGTCGAGGAACACATAGTCGGCGACGCGGTAGGCCGGCATGTCGTGAGCCCTGATCTCCTCGACCATGCGCCGCTCGTGCACGGGCAACGCCGCGGGAATCCACGCTTCATCAGGTGCAAGGTCAGCGAAGATGGACGGGTCTTCATGGATCGTGATCGGTCGGGGCAGATCGCGCGTCCCGTCCGCGGCGGGGACATCGGGAACGAGTAGCGCCGCACCGCACAACCGATCCGGCATCGACCGAATCAACGCCAGCGCGAGGAAGCCGCCGTAGGAGTTGCCGACGACCGTAAACGGCCCGTCCGGCAGCACTGCGTCGATGAAGCCGCCGAGAATCGACAGCATCTGATCCTGCGTGGTCAGCCAGTCGGGAGCCGGCGTCGCCCCGTGCCCTGGAAGATCGAAGTACACGCGCTGCCAACCCGGTGCCGTGGCCAGGATCGGCTCGAGGTCGGCGATCATGTAGCGCCGATCGGCCGACCAGCCGTGGATCAGCAGGATCGGCCTCCCCTCACCCCTTACCTCGTATGCGACCGGGATTCCCTGTACGTCGACAACCAATGCATCGGCTGCCTCGGGCGCAGCCATCCCTCTACGCCTCGGCCGACGCGACGCGCGATCCGATCAGCAGCACGTCGACTCCCTGTTGGACGACCTCTCCCACCTGATTCAGGGTCTTCACGGCACACATGACGACGCCTGTCCCGGGCCGCGACCGTGACGGCCGCACCTCCGTCACGGTGTACGCGCCATGGATCGTGTCGCCGGCGTAGACCGGGATGAGGAACCGCCTCTGACAGTCGAGATACGCGATGATCCGCCAGTTGTCGAGCTCGCTACGAAGGCCGCCTGTGATCGAGAGCACGAGGTGACCGTGCGCGATCCGATCCCGGAAGGGCGTGTGCTCCCGGATGAACTCGATGTCGGTGTGGAGCGGGTTGAAGTCGCCCGAGAGCCCACAGAACCACAGGATGTCGGCCTCGGTGATCGTGCGACGCGCGGTGACCACCTCGTGACCGGTCTCGATGTCGTCGAAATAGATCGTCATCTCGCCTCCCTCGCTAGCGCGGTGTCTCGCAACGTTACGCTCATTTCCGCCTCAGGCTGGCAGCGGCCGGCCTCGCTCCCGGGAGAGGCTGCGCCTCTCCCCTACATCCCGGCGGCGTAGCCGTCGCCACGGCCGTCCGAGCCGCCGATCAACGCCGCTCCGTGACGCAGAATGATCTGCCCTACGCCAAAACCGTGCTGCACGCTCTCGACCCGAACCTCGTGGCCTCGCACACGCAGATCGCCCGCGAGATCCCGGAGGCCCGGTTCGAGTGCAACGCTCCCGTCCTCCTCGACTCTCCAGCGAGGCGCGTCGAGCGCGGTCTGCGGATCATCACCCTCGTCGACGAGGTGACGCACGACCTGGAAGTGCCCCTGCGGCTGCATCGAGCCACCCATGACGCCGAACGGGCCGAGAAGCTTGCCGTCCTCGAGCAGCATCCCCGGGATGATCGTGTGAAACGGTCTCTTGCCGGGCGCGAGTGCATTCGGATGCTCTGGATCGCGACTGAAGCCGGCGGCGCGGTTCTGGAGGACGATCCCGGTTCCGGGAGCGACGACACCCGACCCGAACGACCCGTACACGCTCTGAATCAGCGAGACAGCCATCCCGTCCCCGTCCACCACACACAGATACGTCGTTCCTCCGCGCGGCAGGCCGAGGCCCCCTGCGATGACGGAGTCGGCGTCGACGAGGGAGCGTCGTTCAGCTAGCCGGTCGTCGGCGAAGAAGTTCGCCGGCAACGGGCCGTCGTGCACCGCGGCATGCGCGTCGGTGAACGCGAGCTTCATCGCCTCGATCGCAGAGTGCTCGCCAGGCTCGAGGCCCTCGTAGAGCGCGAGCGCAAGCAGCGCGGCGGCACCCTGACCGTTCGGCGGCAGCTCGCACACCTCGATCCCGCGATATGCCCGTCGGAGCGGTTCGACCCACTCGGAGCGGTGAGCGAGCAGGTCGGCCTCCGAGAGCCAACTCGCCGACGCTATCGCCGCAGCGACTACGCCTTCGTACAGTGCCGACGGTCCGTTCGCCTCGATCTGGCGGAGCGTGGCGCCGAGCTCGGGGAGGGAGTAGCGCTCGCCGAGGTCGGGGGCCTGCCAGGGGGCCAGTCGTGCCTGCGACCACTTGTGTGCGATCCGAGCAGTGCAGGCAAGGCCCGCGTCCGCGAGGTCTGCCGCCGGGCCGATCGCCTGATCGAGCCCGAACCGGCCGAAGCGCGTCGCCAGGTCGTCCCACAGGCGGACGGCACCCGGAACAGTGACCGAGCACGGCCCATCCTCGGTCGCCGCACGGTCGCCGAGATCGGAAGGAGAGCGGCCCGAGCCGTTGAGCCCGACCAGCATGCCGTCATCCCACACGAGTGCGAACGCGTCGCCACCGATCCCGTTGTCCGTGGGCTCGGCGACCGTCAGGATCGCGGCCGCAGCGAGTGCCGCATCGACGGCGTTGCCTCCCCGCTCGAGCGCACGAAGGCCGGCGCGCGTGGCGAGCGGGTGACTCGTAGCAACCATCGCGTCACTCGCGACCGCAGGCATCCGACGCCAGCCACTTTGGCGAGCGGTGCCTGCCTGGAAGAGGGCGTCGACGTCGATCTGCACGGAGCGAGCATTGCACGACATACACTGCGGGCGTGTCAGATGCCGCCGCCCATCCGTTCAACGTCGACGCAACCCGGCTCGCGCTGGTCGAGCGCGGCGGTGGCTACGAGGTCGTCCACAGCTCGCCCGGGCTCGAGATCGGCGTGTACGTGCTGGTCGCGCCGGAGCCGGATCGCCAGCAGCCCCACGACGAGGACGAGGTGTATGTCGTTCTGGAGGGAAGCGGCGCGCTCGAGGTCGAAGGCGTCGTGACGCCACTCACCGAGGGAATGGCGCTCTTCGTGCCAGCGGGAGCGGAGCATCGGTTCACGTCGTACGAGCAACTCGCCCTGCTCGTCGTCTTCAACGGCCCGCACTCCGGCTAGTGCCGTTCCGCGCAACGGTCGCCAGCTTGCCCCCGAGGTCGGCGTTCGGCGTGCCCTATCCCGGGAGAGGCTGCGCCGCTTCCCCTACGGAGTGATCGGTGCACCGTCTCGAAACGGTGCACGAGCGCCCTATTCAGAAGCGGAGGAAGGGTGTACGGTAATGGGTCGTGATGGCGGATTCGCCAGCGTTGACCTTCAAGCGTGCTCGCACGCCGCATTACGACGACCCGAGCGCCGTGGGAATCCGGGTGCGCGAGGCGCGCGACGCCGCGGGGCTGAGCCAGCGCGAGCTCTCCTTCCCGGGCTGTAGCTCCGCGTACATATCCCGGATCGAGCGAGGCGAGCGGGTTCCCTCGCTCCAGGTGATGCGCGAGATCGCCCGCCGGACGGGTGTCTCCGAGCAGGTGCTCGCGTTCGGCCGAGAGGTGCTCGATCCCGGGGTCTCGGAGCGGATCAGGGCAGCCGAGGCCGCTGAGGCAGGCGGCGATCAGGCCGAGCGCGCGAGCGCCTATCAGGCTCTTGCACGGGCAGCTTCGAAGGCTGCCCGAGGGATCACGCCGTAGCGGCGACGAGCACCCCGAGGACGATCGACACCGAGATCGTCGTCGTCGGGGCAGGGGTGATGGGAGTCGCGACGGCGCGTGCGCTCGCTCAGGCGGGTCGTCGGGTCGTTCTCCTGGAGCAGTTCGACGTCGGTCACGCACTGGGGTCGAGCCACGGCGCCTCACGTATCTTCCGCCTCACCTACCCCGATCAGCACTATGTGCGACTCGCGCAGGGGGCCCGGCTGGCCTGGAGCGAGCTCGAGGCCGAGTGCGGAGAGCAGCTGATCGTGCCGACGGGTGACCTCACCTTCGGGGCCCTTGCGGGCGAGAACGCGCGTGCACTCGCCGGATGCGGCGTCCGACACGAGCTCCTTACCGGCACGCAGGCAGTGGCCCGCTGGCCGATCGCCGCGCGCGCCACCGAGGAGGTGCTGTTCCAGCCGGATGGCGGGACGACGCTTGCCGACCGGGCCACCTCTGCCCTCCTCGCGTCTGCTGTAGAGGCCGGCGCGACCGTTCACGAACATCACCGCGTCACGGGCCTCGAGCGAGGGAACGGTTGCGTCCGCGTCCACACCGAGACGGCGGTTTTCGCGGCCCGTGCGGTCGTTGTTGCTGCGGGAGCCTGGTCGCGGTACCTTCTTGCGGCGGTCGACGTCGAGCTACCCGTCATCCCGACGCGCGAGACGATCACCTACTTTCGGATCCCCGATCCTCTGTCTCTCCCACCGGTAATCGACGACGCCGTTCCGATCGCGGAGGAGCACGGCCTCCGGCGTCCCGGACTCATCAATTACGCTCTGGCAGCTCCTGGAGTCGGGCTCAAGGCGGGTCTCCATCACGCCGGGCCCGTCACGGATCCGGATGAGCCCGGCGTGCCCGATCCGGCAGTCGTACGCTGGGTTTCGACCTGGGCGGCAGCACGGTACCCCGAGCTCGATCCGGAGCCAATCGCCACCGAGACATGCATCTACACGAACACGTCCGACGAGTCGTTCGTGCTCGAGCGCCACGGTCGGGTCGTCGTGGCGTCGGCATGCTCCGGTCACGGTTTCAAGTTCGCGCCCGCTTTCGGACGAACGATTGCCGCACTTGCGGGAGACGCCGCGGCCTGAGAGACGCGCAGGTGTAGGGCAAACGAACTGAGCACCTGAACCACTTCCAGTCAGGCGAGTGGAAACTCGACCACGAGCGTCGTTCCCGCGCCCGGCTGCGCTTCGATCGTGAGCGATCCGTCGAGGAGCTGCACGCGTTCGCGCATTCCGAGCAGTCCGAGGCCTTCGCCCGGACCGGCGCCCGGGTCAAAGCCCGATCCGTCATCCTCGATCATGACCATCAGCCTCTGCGGCATTCGCGTCACAACGATGCTCACCCGCTCCGCCGACGCGTGCTTGACGACGTTCGTCAGAGCTTCCTGCACGATGCGGTAGACGGCCGTTTCGACCTCGGGGAGAAGGCGCTCCGAACCGAGCCTTGTCTCGACTTGCACGTCCAGCGCACCACCCTCCTTGACGGTCTGCCCCAGTCGCCGCAGCGCGGGCTCGAGGCCGAAGTCGTCGAGCGCCGACGGTCGGAGCTCGACGGCCAACCTGCGGACGTTTTGCAGCGTCTCGACGACGAGCTCGCGCAACGCGCCAGCGGCGACATGCGCGTCTTCCGCCGTCTCGGCCCGCTCGACCGAGGCGAGCCCGAGGAGCATCGACGTGAGCGCCTGACCGGTCTCGTCGTGCAACTCGCGCGCAAGCCGTCGCCGCTCTGCTTCCTGCGCCTGGACGGCTCGCCGCAGAGCGTCCCGCTGCACGCTTCCCGCATTCTCGATCGCCACCGCCGCCTGTGCCGCCAGAAGCGTGACGGTCTCCTCGTCCTCCTCGCTGAAGGGACCGGTCGGCTGCTTCTCTGCCAGGTAGAGGTTTCCGAATGCCATCCCCCGTGTCATGACGGGAACCCCGAGGAAGCTGTTCATCGGAGGGTGATTTGGAGGGAAGCCGACAGACCGGGGATCCCGCGTGAGATCGTCCAGTCGCAGAGGGCGAGCGTCGGTAATCAACACGCCGAGAATCCCGCGCCCCCGCGGGAGGTCTCCGATCGCGGCTCTCGCCTCGTCATCGATCCCGAAGGTGACGAACCGATCGAGCTCGCGCCCGGAACGATCGATCACCCCGAGGGCCGAGTACCGCGCAGCGGTGAGCTCCGCCGCGATCCTGATCAGCTTCTGGAGGACGGCATCGAGCGACAGCTCCGACGTGATGGCGATGCCCGCCTCGACAAGGGCCCGTCGTCTTTCATTTGCGTCCACCCGGGCATTGAACACGTTCTTGCGCCGATGATGCCGATTCGCAGGCAGAATTGATGGCGTGCCGCCTGTGCCGAAGCCACCAACCGACTCGAGTCGCAACCGGACGCTCGTAATAGCCATCGCTGTCGCGATCGCGATTGCCGCGGCCCTCGTCGCCGGGAGCTATCTCGCCCGCGACAAGAACGACGAGTCGGCTCCTGCAGAAACGACGAGCACGGAGACGACGGGCACGACGGACCCGGCCGTCGCGGTCGTTGCAGGTATCCCCCAGGCGGGAATGGTGCTCGGTAATCCCGAAGCGACGGTTCGGCTGCTCCAGTTCGAAGACCTCCAGTGCCCGGCCTGCAAGGCGTACACCGACGACGCACTGCCCGCAATCATCGACGAGTACGTTAGACCAGGTCTTGTCAAGATCGACTTTCGCGGTCTCACGTTCCTCGGTCCGGATTCACTGAAATCCCTGCAGATTGCCGTCGCAGCGAGCTTCCAGAACAAGCTCTGGGAGGTTGTGGGGCTGTTCTACGAGAATCAGGGCGCCGAGAATTCGGGTTGGGTGACGGACGAGCTGATCGACGAGATCCTGGCGGAGGTTCCAGGCCTCGACGCCGCGAAGGTCAAGGTCGACGCGAAGAGCGCCGCGGTGACGAAACTGATCAACGCCGCTAGCCAGGAGGCGACCGCGCTGAAGGTGGAGGGAACTCCCTGGTTCTACATCGGCATCGGCGTCAATCCTCTGTACGAGATCCGTCCGACTTCTCTCGAGCCGAACGGGTTCCGACCTGCTCTCGATGACGCCCTGAAGGGCTAAGGTGCGGCCCGGCCGCTTCGGGTTCATTGCTGCGACCGGGGCGCTCGCACTCGCGCTGGTGGCTGGCGTGGGTGCCTCTCCTGGCACGGCTCTCGTGCAGGGAATCCCGCAGCGCGGCACCGTCATCGGTCAGAAGACGGCAACCGTGACTCTGATCCAGTTCGAGGATCTCGCCTGCACGCACTGCAACGACTACATGAAGCTGGCCTTCCCCGCGATCATCAACGACTACGTTCGGCCGGGGCTCGTGAAGGTCGACTTCCGGGGGCTTGGCGTCGTTACTCGTGCCTCCGAGCCGGCACTCCGGTACGTGCTCGCGGCCGGACGCCAAGGCAAGCTCTGGCAGATGACGGAGGTGCTCTACGAGAACCAGGCGAAGCTGAACGAGCTCGCGACCGACAGGGGTGTACGGCGACTTGCACGCGGTATCCCCGGCCTCAACGCGAACAAGCTCATCCTCGATGCCAGGAGCCTCTCGGTGCGAAAGCAGGCAGCAGCGCACGCCGTCGAGGCCGAGCGGCGCAAGGTGCCCGGGACACCCTGGTTCTTCATCAGGATCGGCACTGACGCGCCGAAGCTCGTGAGGCCGACCGCATATAGCGGAGAGGCATTCGCAACCCTCCTCGACGAAGCGCTCGGCCGGTGAGCGACCGCGTCCTGCGCGTGGCGCTGATCGTCGTCTCCCTTGCCGGCATCGCGGTCGCCGGATATCTCACGTACGTGCACTACGAGCCGAAGGCTCTCATCTGCACCGGCTCCGGCGGCTGCGAAACGGTTCAGGAGTCGAGCTACGCCGTTCTCATCGGCATTCCCATCGCGGTGCTCGGGCTCGGGGTCTGGGTCGTCGCTCTGGCGCTGACGATCTGGAACAGCGAGCTCGCACGCACGCTCACGGCGGCTCTTGCGATCGGCTCGCTCGCATTCGCCGCCTACCTCGTGATCCTGCAGCTCTTCGTGATCGACGCGATCTGCGTCTGGTGCATGGTGAACGACCTCGTGCTCGTGCCGGCACTCACGGTGCTGGCGCTGCTGCGCCTGCGGTCACGGGGGAGCGCGTAGAACCCGACGGACGGGCGACGCTTCGCCTCGCCGAGGCTCGGCTGCGCATAGCCCCTACGGAAGCGGCAGGGTCGAAAGGTGCCGTCGTATCGCGGATCCTCGCAATGGCAACCGGCTGAAGCGGGCCACCGACCTTGCTGTCCGCTCCCATTCACGCGGCCCGCGGGCGGGCCCCTTCAGGATCCGCGCGGAGCGCGGCAATCCACAGAACGTGAAGTCGCACGCGATATGCTCTTTCATCGCGGCCGACTTCACGCGAGTTCTAGAAGGGAGGGGTCACGGGGAACCGTAGGTT
>JANOFZ010000121.1:0-4219 GCA_031413935.1 Thermoleophilia bacterium
CGCTACCGGCGCCGTGCTTGCCCTGCAGATACAGCAGGTACGGCTCGGGGTCGATCGGCCCACCGGCGACGCGCTCGAGCGTCTCCTTCGGCGTCAGCTTCCGGCCGAGTGAATAGAGGTTCTCGCGCAGCCACGCTCCGAGTGCCGAGAAATCGCCTCGCTCGAACTGCTCGTCGAGGCCCGGCAACGCCGCCCGCGCTGCCTCCCAGATCTGCACGCTCATCACGTTGCCGAGCTGGTACGTCGGGAAGTAACCGAAGTAGCCACAGGACCAGTGGACATCCTGGAGCACCCCCAGGCGATCCTCGGGCACTTTCAGGCCGAGATATTCCTCGAACTTCGCATTCCACGCGTCGGGCAGGTCGGCGGTCGAGAGCCGTCCCGCAACGAGCTCTCGCTCGAGCTCGAAGCGCAGGATGATGTGCATCCCGTAGGTGACCTCGTCGGCGTCGACGCGGATGAACGACGGCTCGACACGGTTGACGGCACGATGGAACTGCTCGACCGAGAATGCACCAAGCGCGTCCGGGAACGTCGCTACGAGCTGCGGATGCAGCCAGCGGCAGAACGGGAGCGACCGCCCGACGATGTTCTCCCAGAGCCTGCTCTGGCTTTCGTGGAGGCCAGAGAAGCAGCCGTGAGCCAGAGGCGTCCGCTCGAGCGCCGGGCTGACCCCGCGCTCGTAGAGACCGTGGCCGATCTCGTGCATGCAGCTGTAGAGCGACTCGAGATCGTCCTCCTGGTAGCGCGTTGTGACCCGGATGTCGGAGGTGGCGAGCGACGAGCAGAACGGGTGCACGGTCGTGTCGAGGCGGAACGACTCGGGGTCGAAGCCGAAGGCGGTCATCGTGGCGAGCCCGATCGACCGTTGCCCTTCCTCGGGGAACGGGCCGATTCCCAGGCCGCTACCGTCGCCGGCCGCGTTCACCTCGGCGATCAGCGGGACGAGCACCTCCTTGAGGCGAGCGAAGACGGCCGTGACCTCCACGGCGCTCGTCCCCGGCTCGAAGTCATCGAGCAAATGGTCGTACGGGTCAGCCGCCGGTTCGAAGCAGGCGATGTACTCCTGCTTGAGCTCGAGCTGTCGATCGAGCCAGGGGCGGAACGCGGAGTAGTCGTTGTCGGCCCGAGCCGAGACCCATGCCTGCATCGCCTCGGACGCTGTCTGCGTCAGCCGTGCGGCGAGATCCGCAGGGATCCGGCGTGCCTTCTCCCAGTCGCGCCTCGTGGCCCGGATCAGGCTCGCATCGTCGGAGTCGTAGGGGAGCGACGCTTCGAGATCGGCGAGGCCAACGACGAGCTCGCCGACGCGATCGTCGCTGAAACGCTCGTGGGCGACGCGCTGGAGCGTTGCCTGCCGGTGGGCGCGGACGGCGGCGCCTGCGCGCGGCATCATCACCATCTGATCCCAGTCGAGGAGCGCTGATGCGGAGCGAAGGTCGGCGACCTCTCCCAGTCGCGTCCTCAACTCGGAGAGCTGGTCGTTCATCCGTGCTCCTCTCGGTGGGAGTGTCGCCGGGAGACTAGCGAGCGCCTGGCGTTGACCCTGATTTCAGGGACGCCAGGCGGGCGCGTCGTCTGTCCAAACGCCGCTCGTGAGCACGTGCACGTCGCCACCGTCGGCGTTCATTCGGAGAATGTCCGAGTCACCGTCGCGGTCGCTCGCAAATGCCAACATCGACCCGTCCGGGGACCAGCTAGGCCCCTCGTCGCTGATCGCTGCGTTGTCAGTCAGTTGCGCAATACCCCGGCCGTTGGCCCTAACGGTGAAGATCTCGCTGTCGCCGTCTGCATCACTGACGTACGCGATGGTCCTGCCGTCGGGAGACCACGCCGGCGATGTCGAGAGCGCCTTGAGCAGTCTACGCTCGCGCGTTCCGTCCGCCTTCATCGTCCAGAGGTGCGGGTACCCGCCGCGACGGCTGGCGAACACGATCTTCGACCCGTCGGGAGACCACGAAGGTTCCGTGTCCTCGCAGCGGTTCGAGGTCAGCTGCTTCAGGCCCGTTCCGTTGGGGCGGATGATGTAGATCTCGAAGCCTCCGGTGCGGTCGCTGGCAAACGCAATCCACTGACCGTCGGGCGACCAGGCGGGCTCCTCGTCCCAGGCCGGGCCTTCGGTGATCTTGCGGCGGCCCGAGCCGTTCGCTGCGACGACGGCGATGTCGAAGTCCTGACCGGATGCATCGGACGTTGCGAGCACCAGGTGGCGGCCATTCGGAGCCCAACTGGGGGCCACGTCCATTCCGCGGCCCCGTGCCTGCAGAACCCGGCGGACGCCCGTTGTTGCGCCGTACACATGGACGCGACCCGGTCCGCCACGTTCGCTCCCGTAGGCGATTACGGTGCGCTTGGAGGCCGCTCCGGCATAACCCGCAGCAAGCACGAGGATGCCCAGGAGGGCGACCGCGCCAGTCCCGAACGTCATCGCTCCTCGCGATGATCGCATCCCACATCCCCCTCATTTTCACTAACGGCTTGCGCATGGTGCCATGATCTCGGGGAAATAACAACCCCGTGGCTCCACGTTATCCCTGGAAAACAGCGTGATTCGAGCGTGGCGCCTGAACGGTGCTGCACGTCTCGAACGCGCTCGACTGCCAGATCCTACTCTCGATCACGATGATCTCATCGGTCCAGCGGACGACGTGGAGGCCGTTCGCCTCGCCGAGCCGGTGCGGGCGGGGGCGGCCAAAGCCCGGTGCCGTGGCAAGGACGAGCGATCCGGCGTCGCCATCGAGGGCCTCGAATGCGCTTCGCCCGACAGCGGTGCTCTGGTGGATGTGCCCCCCGAGGACGAGCTCGGCGCGCGCGTCCGCAAGCGAGCGCAGTGCGTCGTCCCGGTGCTCAAGCGGGAACTTGCGCGAGGCACGCCACGGAGCGCCCGCGAGATGGTGGTGGAGAACGACGACGCGGAGGGCATTCGACGATGTGTCTCCCAGCACTGCCGCTGCGGCCGCGAGCCGCGATGCGTCGAGCCGTCCGCCTTGATGTCGCCAAGGGCGGGCGGAATTGAGGCCGCAGATCACCGCGTGGTCGGTGCGGAGCACCGGATCGGTCGTCCCGAACACCTCCGTGAACCGATCCCACGGCCTCGTGAATCGCGCCGGCAGGGTGTACGGAAGATCGTGGTTGCCGGGCACGACGAGAGTGGGGGCCGGGAGTCGGTCGAGGAGTGCCTTCGCTGACTCGAACTCGGATGTCCGACCGCGGTTCGCGAGATCGCCGCTTGCGATCACGGCCTCGGGCGACAGCTCCTCGCACAGACGGACGAGTGCGTCGTCGAGCGCCGGCGCCTCGCGGGTGCCGCGGTGAAGATCGGAGATGTGGATCAGGCATGCAGTCACCGCCGAGTGAGGCTATACACTCGAGGCATGTCGGAACAGACCCCGGAGATCTTTGATGACCTCTATCTCGGTCTCCAGGCCGGGGGAGCCCTGCGCAAGCAACGGCGTGGTGAGGAGCTGACCGAGCAGGAGGAGGCAGCGCTTGGCCACTGGCAGCGGCTCTCCGTGTGGCGCAAGGTACTTGCAGTCGGCGCATTCGCGCTCGGGACGTTCGGGCTCGGTTTCACCCTCGGCGGCCTCATTTTTGGTCGCCGGACGCGCAAGGCATAAGACTTCAGCCTCCTGCCGCAAGAACGTCGAACCCGGCGTCGGTGAAATGTTGATCGAATGCGAATGCGGTGCGGATCGCGCGGCCCCGCATCACCTCGAAGCTTGCGCAGTCGACGAGAGAGGGTCCGTTGGCACTCCCGGCGAGGAATGCGGCTTCGGCGACGCGATGGACTGGCTCGTCGATCCAGACGAGTTCAACCGGAGCCAGAACGTCGCTGATGAGATCGCGTACCGCGGACTGGCCAAGCCGGCGGTGGACGAGCGCGCAACACTCGACGACCACGTAGTTGTGCGTTACGAGATCGGCGGTCTCGAGGCTGATGAACGTCTCCGCCGCTCTCCCATGCATCGGATCGTCGCCGCTGAGCAGGGCGTAGAGCGCCGACGTGTCGATGAAGACACCTACGGAGTCGATGGTGCGTACGCCTCGCTCAGGTATTCATCGTGCGCGACCGCGACATTCGCCGTATCTCCCCGGTAGCGGCCGATTGCGGCGAGCGCACGCGCCCACGCGATCTGATGATCGGGCTCGGTCGCCAGTTCCCGGTCGACCGCGTCCCGCACGACTGCTGCTATCGACACGCGGCGCGCGTTCGCGCGGT
>JANOFZ010000122.1:0-6932 GCA_031413935.1 Thermoleophilia bacterium
TCGACGTTTTGCGCGATGCCGAAGAGCTCGGCGTTGCAGACGACGAGACCCATCACGAACGCCGCGAGGTACGACGAGCCACCGAGCTCGTCGGCCGTGAAGTACTGCAGCGAGACGAGCGCGAGGACGACGACAGCTGGCGACTCCCGCCACACCCCGACCGTGTGAGAGGAGAGCATCACCGCCAGCAGAAGCCCACCGCCGATGCCGAAGAGCGCTCCGAGCACGAGGCTCTGGCCGAAGTCGACGATCGTGTCCGACATCGTCACTCCCCCGCCGACGACGGCGGCCGCGACCGTGAGCGCGAGGATCGTGCCGGTCGGGTCGTTGAAGGCGGATTCCGCGATAACGGTCTGGGCGACCTTCCGGCGGATCCCCAGACGATCGAAGAGGGGAATCAGGATCGCCGGGTCGGTAGCGGCGAGAACGGATCCGAGCAGGAGCGCGACGGTGAACGGAACGGAGAACACCGGCGCCGCAACAACAGCCACGATCAGCGCCGTGATGAGAACGCCGGGGAGGACGAGCAGCCCGAGACCAACCGCCGTTCTCGAGATCACGCGCAGCGAGATCTGCAGTCCTCCGTAGAAGAGGATCAGCGACACGCCGAGGGTGAACACGAGCTGCGCCCCGAGCCCCTCGAGCGGGTTCGCGACCAGGCCGAGCGCCGAGGGCCCGATCAGCGCGCCCGCACCCACGAGCACGAGCATCACCGGAAGTCGCAGAAAAGCGGCGACGGGGGCGGAAAGCAACCCGGCCCCGAGGATCAGGCCGATGTCGCGAAGGACATCCTGGACGTCCACGTGCCGCTAGATCCCGTCGCCGGCCGTGACGAAGCCTCTCGATGGTTGATCGGTAATTGGGGTGCGTGTCGGGGAGGGCCTGCACCGAGCAGCGTGTTCGGCTCGATCTGCAGGAAGGCTGGTTGCCTTGGTGTTGATCGAGCCGGGCACGATGCGATGTGTGCAGGCCCCCAGCCGCGCGTGCACCAATTGCCGATCAACCATCTAGTGCCCGTGCCAGAGCGTGGCGGCGCGAGCCTCACCCTCCTGCGGCCTGAGATCCGCGAGGCGCATGTACTCGGGAACCTCATCCTGCGGAATGCTCGACGCATCGGGATGGTCAAGCTCGACGAGGTTGCCCGCCGGGTCACGCACGTACATCTGGATGCCGCCGTCCGGGAGCTCGTACATCGCGTTCCCGAACGTCGTCGAATCGAGCACGCCGAGCTCCTTCATTCTGCGATAGATGGGCATGAACTCCGCGATCTCGAGGCCGAAGTGAGCGTGGGACGGCGGCTCACCGGGACGCTCGAAGAGGTGGATCTGGCAGTCGCCCGCCGCAAGCCAGCTGACGGGAAAGCCAAAGTTCGGCGTCGCGACGGGCCTGAGTCCGAGCTCGTCGACGTAGAACCGGAGCGAGGTTTCGAGGTCGTGCGCGACGACGCTGACGTGGTTGAGGACGGGGCTCACAGGCCCCATCATCACTTCCACGCCTTCGCGCCGCAACCGGTGTCGCGATCCCGCCTGTCTACCCTGGCGGTGGCTCGCGGCGGAATCGACTAGGCCACCACGTCCGCTCACCGAGCTCGAACGTCAGCGCCGGAACGAGGATCGACCTGACGACCAGCGTGTCGAGCAGCACTCCGAGCGCGACCGTGATCCCGAGCTGCGTGAGCGCGATCAGCGGCAACACCGCGAGGACCGCAAACGTTCCGGCAAGCACGACACCCGCAGACGTGATGACGCCACCGGTGACCGCCAAGGCAAGCAGCATCGCGTCGCGGGTCGGCATCCGGTGCGCCTCTTCGCGGACGCGCGCCATCAGGAAGATGTTGTAGTCGACCCCGAGGGCGACGAGGAAGATGAAGGCAAAGAGCGGATAGCTCGGGTCCTCACCCGGGAAATCCGTGAACAGCGAGAACACGAGCAACGCGAGGCCGAGAGCCGCGAAGAACGACAGCACGACGGTTGCCATCAGCATCAGCGGTGCCACAACCGACCGGAGCAACACGATCAGGATCGCGAAGACGACGATCAGGACAAGCGGCACGAGCAGCTTCGTATCCCGTTCGATCGCGGCGCGGAGATCGGCCTCCTCGGCCGTTGCTCCGCCGACGAGCACGGCGTCGCCACCAACCGCCTGAAGGTCGTCACGGAGAACATCGATCGCGGCGTAGCCGTCCTCGGCAAACGGGTCCGCGTTGAGCGTCACGTCGAAGCGAACTCCCGTCGAGCCCGTTTCCGGCGCGGCTACGGAGTCGACGACCGACGAGCGCGCTGCCGCCTCGCGGACAGCCTCGACCTTCGCGGGGTCGGTAACGAGCGCCACGGTAGGCGCACTCGCACCAGCCGGGAACGACTCTTCGATCAACGCCTGCCCCTCAACCGACTCGACGTCGCCGCGGAACGCGTTTGCCGTCGTCACGTTGTCGTCCAACGTCAGCGTGCCGAGAGCGATCGCGCCGAGCGCAAGAGTTGTGACAATCCAGACGGGGCGATGTCGGCGCTCGATCCATTCCCCGAGACCGCGCCACGAGCCGCGGCGAGAGCGCTCCTCGGAGCCAACGCGCGGAACGAACGGCCAGAAGGCGCGACGCCCACCGATCAGGAGGAGCGCAGGCAAGACAGTAAGCATCGCGATCGCCGCAACGGCGACGCCCATGGCTCCGACAGGCCCGAGCCCAGCGGTCGAGTTGACGCTCGCGAAGGAGAGGCAGAGCAGAGCCGCGACAACCGTGCCTGCAGAGGCGATGATCGCCGGCCCGGCCTGCCGAACGGCTATCCGCATTGCCTCGTGGCGATCCTCGACGAGACGAAGCTCCTCCCGGTAGCGCGCAGTCAGAAGGAGCGCGTAGTCGGTGCCAGCGCCAAAGACGAGGACGAGGAGAATCCCTCCCACCTGACCGTTGATCACGAGCCCTGCCGACGCGAGTAGGTAGCCGATCCCTCGCACGACGAACTCCGCCAGCAGCACGGCGAAGAGGGGAATGACCCAGAAGATCGAGCTCCGGTAGATGAGCACGAGCAGGACGAGGACGAGGATCGCGGTTGTGAAGAGGAGCGTCGAATTGATTCCCTCGAAGGCAGCGCTCGCGTCGGCCGAGAAGCCGGCCGGACCTGTCACCTTCTCCGTCAGACCTGCTGGGAGATCTTCGCCGCCGATCTCGCGAATGCTGTCGACCGCGTTGATCAGTATCTCCTCGTCGCCTCCGGCGACGATGGGCACCGTCAGCAGCGCCGCGATCCCGTCCTCGGAGTAGGTCGGCGGCGTAACAAAGGTGACGCCTTCGATCCGAGCAGCGATGATCGCCTCACGCCGTTCGCTGACGGCCGCCCGCGTTGTGTCGTCGAATCCCGCGGGGGCGCTGTAGACGACGATCGCGGGAGTCGCCCGGCCCTGCGCGAAGCCGCCCGACGCCTCGAGCACCTTGACCGACTCGGCGTCTCCGGGCAGGAAGCTCGACGGCTCGTTCTTCTGCGCCGACTCGAACTTGCTCGCAAGCGGCGCGAGCGCCGCCGCGAGGACGATCCATGCGAGGAGGACGAGGAACGTGGAACGGCGACCGGAGACGGCTGAAGAAAACATAGACACTTGCTCGACAATACTACCGAGCTGGCGCCCAAAAGGTGGGACAGGTCTCGCCCCCTACGAGCCGGTCCGGATGTCCTGCCCGAAGTACTTCACGGTCAGCGGCTCGCCCGTCGCCTGCTCGAGCAAGCGATCCCAGCGCAGCGACTGCCCGGGATGGAAGACCCGCTCACGGAGCAGAGCACCGGCCGCCGGCCGGTCGACGAGACCACCGCACTCCCGATCGAGGGTGGCCGAGAGCTGAGACGCGACGAGATGACCGTAGAGGTAGCAGTGGTAGTAGACCGGGGCGCACGCCACATGGATCTTTGCGGCCCAGTCGGGGTTCGACCGACCGACCGGAGCCGGGATCAGCTGGTAGCGCTCGACGAGCTCCCACCATCGTGCGTCGAGGTCCGATTCCGGATCGGCGTAGAGCGAGCGCTCGAAGTTCGTCATCACGAGGACCCAGCGGGCGAAGACGAGCATCTCGGCAGCGCGGGCCTCGCGGAGATCTGATGCGATGGCAGCGACCGCGTCGGTGTCGGCTCCGAGGACGCGCTCCAACCACTCGGCGTCACCTGCGAGCCGCCCCATCAGGATCGCGATTCCCTCGGTGACGACCGTATGACAGTCGCGAAGCATCCAGGGGAGTGCTGGATCGATGCCGCCATCGAACGTCGCGTGGCCCAGTTCGTGGAGCATCGTGTCGAGCCAGTGCTGCCCGGGCACGACGTTCGCGAGCACGCGCACATCACCCTCCCGGTCGATGTCGATGCAGAAAGCGTGCTGACACTTGTCATCCCGTGGATAGAGATCGCTGCGATCGAGAACGGCCCGCGTCTCGAGCCCGAGGCCGGCGAAGGTACGCTCGGAGAGGGCGACCGTGTCGCCACCCGCGAGGATCGGGCCGAGATCGACTCCGCCCTCGACAGGTACTTCCTGGAAGAACGGGTCGGCGTAGTGCCAGGGGGCGAGCTCCGTCACCGGGCGGCCGAAACGGGCTGCGAGCGCCTCGTCGAGGCCGTGCTTCCAACGCGCGAACGGCTCGGTCGTGGCGGCGTCGACCTCGTCGAGCGTGGCGAAGAGCTTCGCTTCGTCCATCTCCGAGGTGTCGAGAGAGAGGGCGAACCAGTCCCGATAACCGACCCCGCGCGCGGCCGCATTCCGAAGGCGGGCAAGCTCGCGCACGTCGTCGGCGACTGCAGCGCCAACCGTCTTCGACGCCTCCCAGGCCTCACGTCGCGCGGAAACATCATCGCTACAGCGAAGGATCTCGAGGATCTCGTTGTTGTCGACCCGGCGGCCGGCGACGACCCCGCGGTGGAGGGAGAAGACCATCTCGACTGCCGCCTCGAGCTCGATGATCCGCGTGCGCAGCTCTGCCGGAACCTGATTCACGAGGAACGATGCTCGGAGGAGATCCAGCCGTCGCCGTGCCGCCCCGGTCGCGGCGGGTCGCGCCTCCTCGATGAGCGCGAATCGCTCGCTGTCGGCGAGAAAGTCGGACACGGCCTTCTCCATCTCGATTCGCCGAGCCTCGCTCTCGCTGTTCGCGAGAACGTTGATCTCCCACGCGGCCATCGAAGCGGCCGCGTGGATCGGCGCCAGCTCGGCTTCGATGCGGTCTGCGACGGCGTCGGCGTTCGTCATCAGCCGCGATTCTAGTGGTCTCTCCGGGGGATACGTGCTGGGTTCGCCGGCGAAAACCGAGCAGGCCGAGGACGCAGGGAGCTCCCATACCGGGTCGTACGGGTGCGACCGAGGACGACGGCATGCGAAGCGTTTGCAGCCGCGCGAAGACGGTACGAATCCCCCGGAGCGACCGCTGGGGCAGGGCGCGCATCGCACCGTCGACGAACAGTTGGCAGCGTCGGCGAGGAACAGCAACAATACGATCTCCAACGACCAAGGAGCACAACCGTATGGCGACCCGAGCCCATGTCGAGATCGATCGCGCACGCATCAAGGAGCTGACCGAGCGCGAGTCCGCGAAGCTTGACGCGCGAACGCAGGGTTCCAGGGAGTTCTACGCGCGCGCCCGGAAGAGCCTTGTCGGCGGCGTCGCGTCGTCGTACCAGGCACGTGACCCGTGGCCGATCTACCTCTCCCACGGGAAGGGCGCGCAGGTGTGGGATGTCGACGGTACCGAGTACCTCGACTTCCACAACGGTTTCGGCTCGATGGTGCAGGGCCACGCGCACGACGTGATCTCGAAGGCTGTAACCGACAGGATCGGGCTCGGAACCCATTTCGCAGCACCCACCGAGGACGCGATCGTCGTCGGCGAGGAGCTCGCGCGACGCTGGGGCCTCGAGAAGTGGCGCTACGTCAACTCGGGCTCCGAGGCGACGATGGACGCGATCCGGATCGCGAGGGGCGTGACCGGGCGCGACACGATCGTCAAGATCTTCGGCTCGTACCACGGCCACCACGACTACGTGATGGTCTCGCTCGGCGTCGACTACGACTCGATCGGTGATCGCTTCGACCTGCAGTCGATCCCGTACGGGCTCGGTATCCCGCAGGCCGTGGCCGACATGACGATTGCCGTGCCGTTCAACGACGCGGAGGCGATGGAGCGCCGCATCGAGCGGCTGATCGAGGAGGGCCGCGCACCGGCGTGCGTGATCATGGAGGCCGCGATGATGAACCTCGGGGTCGTCCTCCCCGAGCCCGGGTATCTCGAGGCCGTCCGCGAGATCACGCAGAAGCACGGCATCCTGCTGATCTTCGACGAGGTCAAGACCGGTCTCTGCATCGCTGCGGGAGGCGCCGTCGAGAAGTACGGCGTCATGCCGGACATGGTCACGCTCGCGAAAGCGCTCGGTGGTGGACTCCCCTCGGGAGCGATCGGTGGCACGACGGAGGTGTTCGAGAAGGTCGAGAGCGGCGGGATCGTGCAGGTCGGGACGTACAACGGGAACCCGCTGTCGATGGCCGCGGCCCGCGCCAACCTCCTCGACGTGATGACCCCCGACGCGTACGCCCACCTCGACACGCTCAACGAGCACCTGCTCACCGGCTGCCAGGCCGTGATCGAGAAGTACGAGTTCCCGGGCTACTCGGTCGGCGTCGGCTCGAAGGGGTGCGTCACCTTCTCACCGGAGAAGATCACGGACTACGAGTCGTTCAAGGCGAACCAGGACGAGGAGCTCTGCTCCCTCGCGTGGCTCTACAACATGAACCGCGGCATCTTCATGACGCCGGGTCGCGAGGAGGAGTGGACGCTCTCGATCACGCACACGATCGAGGACTGCAACACGTTCGTGGCGGCGTTTGAGGAGCTGGCGCACGATTTGACGTCGTAGGCGATCTCGCCTACGACGTCATAGTTTGCTGACTATACAGAGCAATGACTT
>JANOFZ010000123.1:0-1929 GCA_031413935.1 Thermoleophilia bacterium
GAGCTTGATCGACCCGGCGGGCGAGATGTGGTCGGTCGTGACGGAGTCGCCGATCGAGACGAGACACCGCGCACCCCTGATGTCGTCGATCGTTCCCGCCGCGTGAGTCATGCCCGCGAAGTACGGAGGCCGGCGTACGTAGGTGGAGTCGGGCTCCCAGTCGAAGAGCTCGCCGGTCGGCACCGGCAGCTCGCGCCAGGCGTCCTCACCCTCGTAGACATTCGCGTAGGTCTCGAGGAACATGTCGCGCCCGATCGCAGCCTCGATCGTTTCCTGCACCTCGGCGGGCGACGGCCAGAGATCGGCGAGATACACGGGCTCGCCGTCCGGGTCCTGACCGAGTGGCTCGGTCGTGATGTCGATGTCCATCCGGCCGACGAGCGCGTAGGCGACGACGAGCGGTGGCGAGGCGAGGTAGTTCGCCTTGACCTCGGGATGGATGCGCGCCTCGAAGTTGCGGTTGCCGGAGAGAACGGCACAGGCGACGAGGTCGCCGCTCATCACTGCCTCCGAGACCTCCACGGGCAACGGGCCCGAGTTGCCGATGCACGTCGTGCAGCCGTAGCCCACCGTGTTAAAGCCGAGCGCCTCGAGGTAGGGCGTCAGGCCGGCCTTCTCGTAGTACTCCGTCACGACCTTCGAGCCGGGCGCAAGGCTCGTCTTCACCCACGGCTGTCGTGTGAGGCCGCGCTCGACCGCCTTCCTCGCGAGTAGTCCGGCCCCGATCATCACGGCCGGGTTGGACGTGTTCGTGCAGGAGGTGATCGCCGCGATCACGACGACACCGTGGTCGATCTCGACGGTCTCACCATCGAGTATCAGCTCGACAGCCGTGCGCTCGGCGGTGGCAGTCAGTGCCGGCGCATCGCTCCCGTCCATCGACTCCTCGCTCGCCTCGTCGACCTGGCCGTTGCCCTCGGTGACGCCGAACGACGGTAGTGCGGCCGAGAAGGCATTACGACCCTCGCGGAGCGGAATTCGGTCCTGCGGGCGCCGCGGCCCCGCAATGGACGGCTCCACGGTGGAGAGATCGAGCTCGACGACCTGGGAGTACGTGGACTGCTCGTCGGGGGTGTGCCAGAGCCCGGTCTCCTTGCAGTAGGCCTCGACGAGCGCTACCTTCTCCTCGCTGCGCCCCGTGAGGCGCAGATAGCGGAGCGTCTCGTCGTCGACCGGGAAGAAGCCGCACGTCGCGCCGTACTCCGGGGACATGTTCCCGAGCGTCGCCCGATCGGCGAGCGTCAACCCGGCGAGCCCGTGACCGAAGTACTCGACGAACTTTCCGACGACGCCGGTCTGGCGCAGGATCTGGGTGACGGTGAGGACTAGGTCGGTTGCAGTCGCACCGCTTCGGAGCGCCCCGTGGAGTCGGAAGCCGACGACCTGAGGCACGAGCATGGAGATCGCCTCGCCGAGCATCGCCGCCTCGGCCTCGATCCCACCGACGCCCCAGCCGAGCACGCCGAGCCCGTTGATCATCGTCGTGTGCGAGTCGGTGCCGACGACCGTGTCCGGGAATGCCTGCCGGTCGCGCTCCTCGATGACGCGGGCGAGGAACTCGAGGTTGACCTGGTGGCAGATGCCGGTGTTCGGCGGGACTGCCTTGAAGTTCGCGAAGGCTCCCTGGCCCCAGCGCAGGAACGCGTAGCGCTCACGGTTGCGGCTGAACTCGAGGGCGGAGTTGCGCTCGATCGAGAACCGTGTCGCGAAGTCGTCGACCTGCACGGAGTGGTCGATCACGAGCTCGACGGGAATCAGCGGGTTGATCTTCTGCGGATCGCCGCCGAGGTCGGCCATCGCGGCGCGCATCGCTGCCAGGTCGACGACGGCGGGGACGCCCGTGAAGTCCTGGAGGAGGACGCGGGCCGGGTTGTAGGAGATCTCCTGCGACGGCTCGGCCGTCGCATCCCAGGCGGCGACCGCCTCGAC
>JANOFZ010000124.1:0-11941 GCA_031413935.1 Thermoleophilia bacterium
TTCTTCACGTCGCGTGAGGGTGCGCAAAAGCACCTCGACGCAGGCGCGAGCAAGGTGATCATCTCCGCTCCCGCCACCGATCCCGACTTCACCGTTGTACTCGGCGTCAACGACGAGGGCTACGACAAGGAGAAGCATCACATCGTCTCGAACGCCTCGTGTACGACGAATTGCCTCGCGCCGCTCGCGAAGGTGATCGACGATCTCGCCGGGATCGAGAGTGGTTTCATGACCACGATCCATGCGTACACGTCTGATCAGAGCCTGCAGGACATGCCGCACAGGGATCCACGCCGCGCCCGTGCTGCGGCAATCAACCTGATTCCCACCTCGACAGGCGCGGCGAAAGCGATCGGGCTCGTGCTGCCGCACCTGAAGGGAAAGTTCGACGGCGTTGCCGTTCGTGCCCCGGTTGCGACCGGCTCGCTCACCGACCTCGTCGTCTCGCTGCGCCGCGAAGTCTCGAAGGAGGAGCTCAACGCGGCGTACGCCGCCGCGGCCGCCGGTCCTCTCGCGGGCATTCTTCGGTACTCCGACGACCCGCTGGTCTCGACGGACATCGTCCACTCGCCGTTCTCGTGCATCTTCGACAGCGACCTGACTATGACCCACGGGGCGACCGCCAAGGTGTTCGGCTGGTATGACAACGAATGGGGCTACAGCTGCCGCCTCGTCGACCTGGCCGGGAGACTTCTGGCGTGAGACTGCCCCGCTCGGTCGAGTCGGCCAACGTCGCCGGCCGACGGGTTCTCGTGCGCGCCGACTTCAACGTCCCGCTCTCCGACGGCGCGATCGCAGACGACACCCGGATCCGAGCCGCGCTGCCGACGCTGCGCTGGCTGCTCGACCATGGTGCCGCCGAGGTCGTCGTCTGCTCGCATCTCGGCCGGCCAAAGACGCGGGAGGATCAGGCGCGTCTCGCGATCGCACCAATCGCGGCGCACCTACACGAGCTGATCCCGGACGCCCGGCTCCGCGTGCGAGAGAACACGCGATTCAACCCCGGCGAGACCGCGAACGATGCTGGCTACGCCGCAGAGCTCGCGGAGGGAATGGACTTGTACGTCAACGATGCGTTTGGCTCGGCGCACCGAGCACATTGCTCGACCGAGGGCGTCGCCCGACTGCTGCCAGCGTATGCAGGGTTCCTGCTCCTCGCAGAGATCGAGCACCTCGGCAGGCTCCTCGGAGACGTGGCGCATCCCTTCGTCATCGTCGCCGGCGGAGCCAAGGTCGATGACAAGATCGCCGTGCTCGAGCACCTTGGTGGACGCGCCGATCGCGTGCTGATCGGAGGCAAGATGGCAGAGCAGGTTCGCGTCCATAACCCGCTCTCGTTCTCGGTCGAGCTGCCGAGCGACGTCGTCGCAGCGAGTGGCTTCGCAGCCGATGCAGAGGCTCGCGCCGTCCGTGTGGACGACATTCCCGAGGGATGGCTCGGACTCGACATCGGCCCCGGGACGGCCGACGCGTTCGGCGAGATCATCCGTAATGCGGCCACGATCTTCTGGAACGGGCCGATGGGTGTGTTCGAGTGGGATCGGTTCGCCGCAGGTACGCGGGCCGTCGCCGAGGCGGTGGCGGCAGCCGATGCCTATGCCGTCGTCGGAGGGGGCGATTCCGTGCGCGCGATCACCGAGCTCGGGCTCGCAAACAGCGTCTCCTGGGTCTCGACTGGCGGCGGCGCCTCACTCGAGTTCCTGGAAGGCCGGGAGCTTCCCGGCATCGCCGCTATCCCGGAGGCTGAGTGATGACCAAGCTGATCGCCGGAAACTGGAAGATGTTCAAAGGCCCGATCGACACGCTCGCGTTCTTCGACACGTTCGAAGCGCCGGACGGTGTCGACGTTGTGCTCTGCCCGCCCTTTGTCTCGCTCGAGGCCGCGGTTGGTGAGGAGTGGCCGATCTACGCACAGAACGTTCACTGGGCAGACGAGGGAGCCTTCACGGGTGAGATCTCTGCACGCATGCTGCTCGAGCTCGGCGTGCAGGGGACGCTCGTCGGGCATTCCGAGCGGCGCCTCTACTTCGGCGAGAACGACGACACCGTGCGTCAGCGAGCCGAGGCGGCGCTCGCAGCAGGGCTCCACGTGATCGCGTGCGTTGGTGAGACGGAGTCCGAGCGGGAGGCCGGTGAGACGGAAGGTGTGCTTCGCCGGCAGGTCGAGTCGTTGCCACAGGGCGACGCGCTCGTGATCGCCTACGAACCGGTCTGGGCGATCGGAACCGGCAAGACGGCGACGCCGGGAATGGCCGAAGACGCTCACGCGTTCATCAAGTCGCTCCACGAGACGCGCGTTCTCTACGGTGGCTCGGTGAAGCCCGAGAACGCCGCCGAGCTTCTCTCCCAGCCGTCGATAGACGGCGCGTTGGTCGGCGGTGCGTCACTCGATGCCGCGTCGTTCTCGAGCCTGTGTCAGATCGCAGCTTCCCTCTCGTAACGCTCGTCGTCCTGGACGGCTGGGGCCTCGCTCCCGCCGGCCCGGGCAACGCGGTCGAGCTCGCGGAGACGCCCGTCTTCGACGCGCTCTGGGCGAAGTTTCCGCATACGACGCTCGCTGCGTCCGGGCCGGCAGTCGGGCTGCCGGAAGGCCAGATGGGGAACTCGGAAGTGGGCCATCTCACGATTGGCTCGGGTCGAATCCTGTTCCAGGATCTGATGCGGGTCAACGTCGCCGTCGCCGATGGCACGATTTTCGAGAACGCAGCGCTCCAGGGGGCTTTTGGCAGAGCAAGGGAGCGTGGTGGCGATGTGCACCTGCTCGGGCTCGTCTCTCACGGCGGGGTTCACTCGCACATCGATCACCTGCGCGCCCTCCTTGAACTGGCGCGTCGCGAGGGAATGGAAGGGCGCGTCTGGATTGACGTCTTCACCGACGGCCGGGATGTGTCTCCGCAAGCTGCGGCGGCCGATCTGGCGTTGCTCCCGGCTGAAAGGATCACAACCGTTGTCGGGCGCTACTTCGCGATGGATCGCGACAACCGGGCCGAGCGAACAGAGCGGGCCGTCAGTGTGATTCTCGACGGTGTTGGCGAAGCGGCGACCGACGCCGTCGCGGCCGTTACAGCGAAGTACGCTGCCGGCACGACCGACGAGTTCATCGAGCCCGTCGTTCTGGACGGCCGCCCGCTGCTCCGCCCGGATGTCGACTCCGCGATCTTCTTCAACTTCCGCCCGGACCGGGGCCGGCAACTCTCACGGCGTCTGCTCGAACGCGGCGTCGACCTGACGACGATGACCCGCTACGCCGAGGACATCGACGCCCCGGTCGCTTTCCCCGAGCAGGAGGTTGTCGACACGCTCGCGGCAACGCTCAGCGCCGCCGGCGTGCGCCAGCTCCACGCGGCGGAGACCGAGAAGTACGCCCACGTCACGTACTTCTTCAACGGTGGAAAGGAGTCGGAGTGGGAGGGAGAGACGCGCGTTCTCGTGCCGTCTCCGCGAGATGTCGCCGGGTATGACGAGAAGCCGGAGATGTCGGTCGCGGGCGTGGCGGAGGCGGTCGTGTCGGCTCTGCCGGACGGCTACGGCTTCTGCGTGGTCAACTTCGCAAACCCGGACATGGTCGGTCATACCGGTGTCATTCCCGCCGTCATCACAGCCGTCGAGGCGGCCGACGCCGCCCTCGGTCGGGTTGTTCAGGCAACGCTCCTCCTGGGAGGAGTCTGTCTCATCACGGCCGACCACGGAAACGCCGAGAAGCTTCTCGAGGCCGACGGCGTGAGCCCGCACACGGCCCATACGACGAATCCGGTACCACTCGTGCTCACGGTTGCCGGGATGAGGCTGCGTGCCGACGGTGGCCTTGCCGACCTCGCACCGACGTCGCTTCGCCTGCTCGGGCTGACGGTTCCGGAGGCGATGACCGGCAGGGATCTCGTGATCGGCACCGCCACCGACAATCGGTGACATTTCAGAGAGTCGTAAATAGTTGGTGAACTCCTTGCTATCGGCTGTATGCTCCGCCGCGAATTGGCGCTCGAACAGCCCGATCTCGGAATTCTCCGCAAAGCCCAGCGAGGCGATGAGCAGGCGTTCTCGATCATCGTTCGCGCCTACGAGCGACCGGTCTACAACTACGTCCTCCGACTCGTCGGTGACCGGGCACTGGCCGAGGACCTGACGCAGGAATCGTTCCTGCGCGTCTACCAGGGCCTTCCCGGGTTCTCGCTCAGGTCGCGCTTCACGACCTGGATGTTCCAGGTGACGAAGAATCGCGTACTCGACGAGCTTCGCGCCCTCGAGCGGCGACCACGGAGTATCGTGAACATCGACGACATCGCGCCGCTCGAGTCGCTCGACGCACCGTTCGAGCGGGCCGAGACGATCAGCGCCCTGTGGCGCGCCGTCGCATCACTCAACGTCGACCTCAAGATGGCGCTCCTCCTCCGTGACGTCGTCGGTCTCTCGTACCTCGAGATCGCCGATTCGCTCGAGATCACGCTCGCGACCGTCAAGTGGCGGATCTACAAGGCGCGAGAGGAAGTGCAGTCCGCGCTCGTGCGCGAAGGCGGCGGGGTCACGACGTCCGCAGCGGGCGCCGTGAGCACGATCACCGAGTAGCCCCTCGTTCGAGGGATCTTGCGATCGTGCCGCAAGTTTTTCCCGCCGATCTGCTCTTGGAGGGATGACCCAGATCCCTCGCGAAAGGACATCGGCATGAAGCGCATCGTTCTGGCAGCAACGGTACTCGCCCTCCTCGTGGCTCCGACCGCAGGAGCGGATACGGGGGCACCAGGCCCCGTCGTTGAGCAGCGACCCCACCGCGAGCTTCTCGTGCGCGGCGTTGTCGTACGTGTCTCACCGATCAGCGTGAGAGCGTCGATCGGCTCGGTCGTCACCTGTGAGGTGCGCAATCGTGCCCTCGTCGCGGAGCTTTCGGTCGGCGACCGGGTGAAGATGAAGTGCATCGGAGTCGAAGGCCGCTGGATCCTGCGACGGCTGGTCATTCATCCGTCGGCCGGCGTGGCAGAGCCGGCTCCGGAGCGCTCGCCGGCGCGTCAGGCTGTTGTCCGTGAACCCGTGCGCAGGTCGGCGGGGTGAGAATGGGAGTTGCGCCTGGTCGCGGCCTGACAGACGGCCCGCACCCGCGGGCCGTCGGTGCACGTTCAGGCGCGTTCTTCACCGACCACGGGCGCATGGTGTTCGCCGTGTGTCGCGCCATCCTCCGCGACGCGGACGAGGCCGAGGACGCGACGCAGGCGACGTTTCTTTCCGCTCACGAAGCCTTGCTGAAAGGGACGGCGATCCGGGATCCCGGCGCGTGGCTCGCGATGATCGCCCGCAACGAATGCAGAGCCCGCCTACGTGGCCGAGGATCCGCGCCGCTCCCTCTCCGAGAGGAGTGCATCGCCTCGGTGCTCACGGCCTCTGACGACGTTGAGCGACGGACGACCGTGGAGTCTTTGCGGATCGCGATCGCATCGCTCCCGGAGAAGCAGCGTGAGGCTGTGGTTCTTCGTGACCTCTACGGCCTTCACTACGGCGAGATCGGCAGGGCTCTCGGAGTCTCGCGGCCGTCCGTCGAGGCTTTGCTGTTCCGAGCGCGGCGGACTCTCAGGGTCAAGCTGCGCCCGCTTACCGGGGGTGCGCTTGCCGTTCCGATCGCGGTCAGGGAGGGGCTTGCTCAGGCGATTCCGTTCTTTACGACCGGCCCGTCCGGGGCGGCTGGAATTGCAGGTGCGGGGGTGGGGCTCGCGGCGAAGCTCACGTGGCCAGCCGCTGCCAAGGTCGCGGCCGGGATGGTTGCCGTCGGAGTCGCCGGTACGGCACTCAGCACCCAGTCGCCCACGGTGGTGCCCGTTCGGGAACCCGCTTTGCGGGCGACCGAGGCGAGACAGGCCCCTGAACTGGCACCTGCCTACGAAGCGACGGAGCGTCCCAACGTCCTTTCGCGCGCATCGTCCGTGGTTCGCGCCACGGCACCTGGCTTGACTCCGACCGCACGGCGCGAGCCCTTGCACGCGCCCGTCGCCGAGCAGCGCGAGGTTGGTGGCACCACGCGCGCCTCGCGCACGCCGGGCGCGACGGGGGAGCCAGCACGCGAACCTGTACTGGCCAGAGAGCCCGAGGTGGCGCCTTCGACACGCGTGCAGTCGTCACCGCGAGTCGCGCGGGTTCCCGCGCCGAGCGGTGATTCCAGAGTGGTTGCCACGATCGCGCCCGTCAGCGCCGAACTTCCGCGCGCGCCGGCTGTGGAGGAGGTGCTATCACCGGTCGAAGGGGAACCGACGGAACCGGAGCAGGCCACGGGTACGGAATCCCCGAAGACGGCTTCAGGTCGTACCCGCTGAGTTGTAACGACCTCCCCTGCGTCCGGGTCGCATGCGGAAATCAGTGGAGATGGTCGATCGAGCCTGCCTATACGCTGACGTCATGGCAGACCCAGTCCAGGCCTTCGAAGCCACCGTTTCGGAGGTCGTAGGCGTTCCAGTCGACCTCGATCGTCCGAGCGACGCAGCCCACGGTGACTATGCGACGAATGTTGCACTGCGCCTGGCCGGACAGCTGCAGCGGCCGCCTCGCGAGGTGGCAGATGAGCTCGCCGCCCGGCTCACGTCAATCGGTGGAGTCGAGCGAGTCGAGGTAGCAGGGGCGGGGTTTCTGAACCTCTTCCTCAACGATACGTGGTTCGTCCGGACCGTGGCAGCCGTGCTCGAGGCTGGCGACCGCTTCGGGGGCGACTCCGCGACCGCGCCCGAGCGCGTCCAGGTCGAGATGGTCTCCGCGAATCCCACAGGCCCGATCACGGTCGCGTCGGCGCGGAACGGTGCCTACGGCGACTGCGTCGCGCGACTGCTCGCGTTTGCCGGGCACTCGGTGGAGCGCGAGTACTACTACAACGACGCCGGCGGCCAGATGGAGAAGTTCCGCGAGTCGGTCGAGGCGGTACGCAGGGGCGAGGAGCCGCCTGAGGACGGCTACCAGGGCGCCTACATCGCAGGGCTTGCGGAGGTACCGGGTGATCCCGTGCCGCGCATGCTCGAGAGCATGGAGGCGAGCCTCGAGCGTTTCCGGATCCACTTCGACACCTACGAGCGACAGAGCGTGGTCGAGACCGAGATCCCGGAGGCGATCGCGCTTCTCGACACATTCGAGGAAGACGGTGCGCTCTGGGCTCGCACGTCGGCTCACGGGGACGAAAAGGATCGCGTCCTCGTGCGCACGGATGGCGAGCCGACGTATTTCGCGGCAGATGCCGCGTACGTGCGACGGAAGTACGCGAGGGGTTTTGACCGGCTCGTCTACGTCCTCGGCGCCGACCACCATGGCTACGTCGGGCGTCTACGGGCGCTCGCCGAGATGCTCGGTCACCCGAGGGAATCGCTCGAGGTCCTGATCTACCAGCTCGTCCACCTGACGAGGGGCGGCGAGGCGACAAAGATGTCCAAGCGTCGCGGCGACGTCGTCTTCCTCGACGAGTTCGTCGAGGAGATCGGGGTCGATGCGGCCCGCTGGTACCTCGTCTCGCGCGGGCACGACCAGACGATCGAGATCGACATCGATCTTGCGGCCGAGAAGACGGCGAAGAACCCCGTCTTCTACGTCCAGTACGCCCATGCGCGGATCGCCGGGATTCTCCGGAACGCGCCGGAGAGCTCCGGGGCCTGGACTGAGACGAGCTCGCCGGTCGGACTGCTTGCGACCGAGGAGCGCGATCTCGTGAAGCGGATCGCCGAGTTTCCCGGGATCGCGGCGGAGGCGGCTGTGAGGCGAGCGCCACACGCGATCCCCACCTACGCGATCCGCCTGGCGGACGACTTCCACCGCTTCTACCACCACCACAAGGTCATCGGCTCGCCCGAGCAGGAGTTCCGGCTCGCGCTCTGTGCTGCGACGAAGTCCGTTGTCGCTCGCTGCCTCGAGCTCGTCGGGGTCGAAGCGCCGGACAGCATGTGACCCACAACGGAGCGGGGTAGGGCAGTGCGCTGGAACCTCGCCCTCGCGGCACTCGCCGTTTCCTGGGGGCTTGTCGCCGTTCTCGCAGGCGCGATCTCGGTCGATCCGATTCCGCTTGCGTTTTTCCGGCTCGTGATCGCGGCAATCACGCTCGCTCTCGTTGCTCTTGCGACGGGTCACGCGCGACTGCTGCGGCCGGGAGCGCACCTCCGGGCACTCGTGGCTCTCGGGTGCGTGCAGGCCGTGCACTGGGTGCTGTTCTTCGAGACGGTAAGGCGTGGCTCGGTCGCGCTCGCGGTGATCACGTTTGCGTCGGCGCCAGTGTTCCTCGCGGTACTTGCGCCGGCGTTCCTCCCGGAGCGGCTATCGCACGTTGCGGTGGCTGCACTCGTACCAGGCCTCGCTGGCATCACGCTGGTCGCGCTTGCCGGAGGCGACGGAGGAGCGTTCGGCTGGGTCGCTGTCGCCTGCGGCATGGGGTCGGCCCTGACGTTTGCGGTGCTCCTGATTCTCTCGAAGGGACTTCTCCACGCGGGCGCACAGCCCCTCACGGTTGCATTCTGGGACTGTCTCGGCGGCGGCCTCGTGCTCGCGCCGGCGCTGCTCTTCGTTGCCGGATCGGTGCCGGAGAGCGGCGACGACTGGGCTGCGCTGATCCTCCTCGGCGCCGTGCTGACGGGCTTCGCGACACTCGCCTACGCGGCACTTCTCCGACACGTGACGGCGCAGACCGCGGGTGTCCTGACGTTCCTCGAGCCGGTCTCCGCCGTGATTCTCGCCTGGTGGCTGCTCGATCAATCCATCTCGCCCCAGGTGCTTCTCGGAGGCGCGCTCGTTCTCTGCGCCGGGATCGCGGTCGTTGTGCTCGCACCGACAGACGGTCGTGTCAGCGAGGCCGTCGCCGGGATAGGATTACCAGAGCAATGAACGTGCATCACGACCCGACCGTCCCTGACCGGAACCTGGCGCTCGAGCTCGTCCGTGTCACGGAGGCTGCGGCGATGGGTGCCGCGGCGTGGATCGGCCGGGGCGACAAAAACGCGGCCGACGGAGCCGCCGTCGATCTCATGCGGCGGATGATCAACACCGTCTCCATGCAGGGCGTCGTTGTGATCGGCGAGGGCGAGAAGGACGAGGCGCCGATGCTGTTCAACAACGAGCGTGTCGGTGCAGGGTTTGGCCCGGAGGTCGACGTCGCGGTCGATCCGCTCGAAGGGACACGCCTCACAGCGCTCGGGATACCGGGCTCGATCTCCGTCATTGCCGTCGCAGAGCGCGGCTCGATGTTCTTCCCGGGGGCGGCGCTCTACATGGAGAAGATCGCGGTTGGTCCCGAAGCTGCTGAGGCGATCGATCTCCATCTCTCACCGACGGAGAACGTCCGTTCCGTTGCCGCCGCAAAGGGCATGCGGGTGAGCGACCTCACCGTGGTCGTACTCGAGCGCGAGCGGCACGATGGGCTGATCGCCGAGCTTCGTGCCTCGGGCGCGCGCGTCAATCTGATCCGCGACGGCGACGTCGCTCCTTCGATTGCGGCCTGCCGACCGTGGACGGGCATCGACATCCTGATGGGCATCGGCGGGACGCCGGAGGGTGTCATCTCGGCCGCCGCGATCAAGTGCATGGGTGGTGCGATCCAGGGTCGTCTCTGGCCGCGGAACGACGGTGAGCGCACAGCACTCGTCGAAGCCGGCTTCGACCTCGAGCGTGTGCTCACGGCGGACGATCTCGTTGCGGGCGACGACATCTTCGTCGCAGCGACCGGAGTCACCGGGGGATCGTTGCTGAGCGGTGTGCGCGCCAGCGCGAACGGTGTCGATACCGAGTCCCTCGTAATGCGGTCGCGCTCCGGCACCGTCCGGCGGATCGCCGCGTTCCATCCGAACGACAAGCTGGCGAACCTACGAACGGAGGGCTGATGGCTGCGTCCGAGCTGAACGCAATCGCGCGGTCGATCGTGGCCGACGATCGAGGCATTCTCGCGGCCGACGAGTCGACGGGAACGATCACGAAGCGCTTCGACGCGATCGCGGTCGAGTCGACCGAGCCGAACAGGCGCGCCTACCGCAACCTTCTCTTCGCGACCGAGGGCATGGAGGAGTTCATCGGCGGCGTGATCCTCTTCGACGAGACGATCCGTCAGCAGGCCAACGATGGCATACCGTTTCCGACGTTGCTCGAGGCGAAAGGGGTCGTGCCGGGGATCAAGGTCGACATGGGAGCCCATCCGCTGGCTGGGTCGCCCGGCGAGATGATCACCGAGGGCCTCGACGGACTGCGCAAGCGGCTCGCCGAGTACTACGAGCTCGGCGCGCGATTCGCCAAGTGGCGCGCGACGCTCTCGGTTGGCGAACGACTGCCGAGTCGCTACTGCGTTCGCGTGAATGCGCAGGCGCTTGCCCGCTACGCCGCGCTGTGCCAGGAGGCGGGGATCGTGCCGATCGTCGAGCCCGAGGTGTTGATGGACACCGATCACTCGATCGATGCCTGCTATCACGCCACCGCGCGTACGTTGCAGGCGCTCTTTTCGGAGCTGGGCGCGCAGCGGGTTGATCTCGAGGGGATCCTGCTCAAGCCGAACATGGTGATTCCGGGGAAGGGCAACGCCGATCAGGCGACCCCGGAGCGGATCGCAGCCGCGACCCTTCACTGCTTCCGCAGGCACGTTCCCGCCTCGGTGCCCGGGATCGTGTTTCTCTCCGGAGGCCAGTCCGAGGTCGAGGCAACCGTCAACCTGAACGCGATCAACCAGCTCGAAGGGAGGCCGTGGCCGCTCTCGTTCTCGTACGGGCGAGCGCTGCAGGCTTCTGCACTGAAGGCCTGGCGGGGTGACGCGTTGGGCGTCGAAGCGGCGCAGGCAGCGTTCCTTCACCGCGCACGTTGCAACGCAGCGGCCGCCGGCGGGCGCTACGACGGGACGGCCGAGGCGTCGGGGGTGGAAGAGTAGGCGGCAGTGCGTCGGCGGCCGGCGGCGGTGCGGTAGGTTCTCTCCATGCCCGTCGGCCCCGTCGAGATCTTCGTCATCGCCTTTGACGACCCCGAGTTTCACGGCGAGATCCGCGCGGAGCTCGAGCGCCTGAAGGACGGCGACATCATCCGTCTTGTCGACCTGCTCGCAGTGCGCAAGACGGACGACGGCGTGATCGAGGCGATTCAGCGCAGCGATCTCGATGCCGACGAGGCTCTCGCGTTCGGCGCCGCCGTCGGCGCGCTCATCGGATTCGGCGCAGCCGGAGAGGACGGGATGGAGCTCGGAGCCGTGTGGGGATTACGCGAGATGGCGGACGGTCACGTCTTCGACGACGAGGACAAGTGGCGGGTTGCCGACGCGATCGAGCCGGGCCAGGGCGCGATCGTCGCGCTCGTCGAGCATCGATGGGCGATTCCGGTACGTGAGGCAGTGCGTCGTTCGGGCGGTCGCGCCGTTGCGGGTCGTTGGATTGCGGAGGCCGATCTGATCAAGCTTGGTGAGAGCTCGACGCGCATCGCGCTCGAGCTCGACAGCCTGTAGGGGAGACGGCGCAGCCTCTCCCGCGCCAGAGGCTCAGCGGCCCCTCGCCGCGACTCAAGCTTCATGCCCTCGCTGCCGATGGCTTCGCCGTGGTCACTGCGGCAACCACTGCACCGCCGATTCGCGCACGCGTCGAGCGTTCCGCTCCGGACGTCGTCGTCGAGTGGCGTTTCGACGAGCTCGAGCGGGCTGGAGTCGACGCGATCGAGGCGGTGAGGCTCGCCCTCGACGTGACGTTCGACATCGGCCGCCTGCGAGATCTGGTCGCGCGCGGATGCGATGCGACGCTCGCTGTTACGATCCTCCGCTGAGCTGTCACGTTTCCCCTCGACGCGAGACGGGAACACCTGTCATCCCACCTCGGAGGAACGCATGCCGCTCAACGAATTTCAGCAGGAGCTCTGCTCGACCAGTCGATGGGACTTCACCGACCTGCGTGCGCTGTTCATCAACTGCACCCTGAAGCCGTCACCGTCGGTCTCGAATACCCAGGGCCTGATGGACATCTCGATCGCAATCCTGGAGGCGAAC
>JANOFZ010000125.1:0-7929 GCA_031413935.1 Thermoleophilia bacterium
CCGGACGCAAAGCCGAAGCGCTTCGCCGTCAACTACCACGTGCTGCGACTCTCGGACGCTCCCGTGCGTGTGCGGCTGCAGGCCTGGCTCGACGACGGCGAGGAGATCGATAGCGTTGTCCGCGTCTGGCCGACTGCCGACTGGTTCGAGCGCGAAGCGTGGGACATGTTCGGCATCGTCTTCCGCGGCCATCCCAACCTCGTCAGGATCCTGATGGAGGACGACTGGGAAGGACATCCGCTGCGCAAGGACTATCCCATCGGCGGCGAGCCCGTCCGGTTCTCGGGGGCGGAGTAGCGAGATGTCCGTGATCGAGCGCAGCACAAAGGTCTACGAGGGCACTCGGATCCCGAGCCCGATTCCGACCGCACTCCTCGTCGACCCGAGCAAGCACTCGCTCGAGGACATCCTGACGATCAACTTCGGACCGAATCACCCGTCCACCCACGGAGTGCTGCGCCTCGTCGTCGACCTCGACGGCGAAATGGTCGCGGGCCTCTCCGCCGTGATCGGCTACCTCCACACGGGCTTCGAGAAGACGATGGAGCAGAAGACGTGGTGGAAGTGCATCACCTACCCCGAGCGCATCGACTACGTCTCCTTCCAGGTCAACGAGCTCGCCTTCGTTCTGGCGATCGAGAAGCTGCTCGGCATCGAAGTGCCCCGCAAGGCGACCTGGATGCGCATGTGCCTCTCCGAGCTGACGCGGATCCACTCCCACCTCGTCTGGCTCGGAACCTCGGCCCTCGAGCTGGGCGCGATCTCGATGTTCTGGTACACGTTCGACGACCGCGACGCGACGCTCGACCTCTTCGAGATGGTCTGCGGCACGCGGATGCACACCCGCTACTTCCAGGCGGGCGGTCTCGCCGAGGACATCCCCGAGGGCTTCTATGCGCAGGCCCGTGAGTGGTGCAAGAAGATGCCAAAGGCGATCGACGAGTACGAGGCGATCCTCGACCGGAACGCGATCTGGCTCAAGCGCACGAAGGGCATCGGCCTGCTCTCCGCCGACGACGCGATCGCGCTCGGCCAGTCTGGCCCCGTACTGCGTGCCTCGGGCGTCAACTGGGACCTCCGCAAGAACATGCCCTATCTCGCCTACGACGAGGTCTCCTTCGACGTTCCCGTCTTCCACGAGGGCGACGTCTACGCGCGCTACCGCGTCCACATGGAGGAGATGCGCGAATCGGTGCGCATCGTCTCCCAGTGCCTCGACCGCCTCGAGGAGATGCGCGGCGAACCCTGGATTGCCGACGACCGCAAGGTCGTGCTGCCACCGCGCGAGGAGCTACACACCTCGATGGAGTCGCTGATCCATCACTTCAAGATCGTCACAGAGGGTTACGTCGTTCCCGAAGGGGAGGTCTACCAGTGTGTCGAGTCGCCCCGCGGCGAGTTCGGCGTCTACGTCGTCTCCGACGGCGGCCCGAAGCCGTGGCGCGTCAAGTTCAGGGCACCGAGCTTCGTTGCGCTCCAGGCGACCGCGACCTGCATGACCGATGCTGCAATCGCCGACATGATCGCCGTCGTCGGGTCGCTCGACGGTGTGATGGGAGAGGTCGACCGGTGAGCACGCCAGGCCTGTACGACGAGATCCAGGAGATCCGGGCCCGCTATCCCGAGAGCCTCTCGGCCGTGATGCCCGCATTGCAGCTCGCCCAGGAGCGAAGCGGCGGCTGGCTGCCCGAGGAGGCTTTCCGTGAAGTCGCCGACGCACTCGATCTGACGCCGGCCTACTGCCTCTCGATCGCGTCGTTCTACGACATGTTCCGCCTCGAGCCCGTCGGCGAGACCGTGATCGAGGTCTGCACGAACATCTCCTGCGGTCTGAACGGCGCCCAGCAGGTGGTCGAGGCGTTCGAGAGCGAGCTCGGGATGAAGGCCGGCGAGACGACCGACGCGTTCACCTTGCGCACCGTCGAGTGCCTCGGCGGCTGCGGGTGGGCGACGATCGTTGCCGTCAACAACCGGCACAGGCTGAACGTGCAGGCCGGAGACGTTCCCCGGATCGTGGCCGAGATCCGCGGGGTCGAGTGGAAGGAGCCGGATGAGCCCGACGCCTGAGATCGTCTTCGCCGGCTGTAACGGCGGTGCCCTGACCGAGATCGCCGACTACGAGGCCGTCGGTGGCTTCCAGGCGCTCGCGAAGTCGCGAGCCCTCACGCCCGACGACGTGATCGCCGAGCTGAACGCCTCGAACCTCAGAGGCCGTGGCGGCGCCTTCTTCCCCACCGGTCGCAAGTGGAGCTTCGTGCCGAAGCCGGACAAGATCGACAAGCCGCACTACCTCGTGATCAACGCCGACGAGTCCGAGCCCGGCACCTTCAAGGATCGCGAGATCATGCTTCGCGTCCCCTTCCGGTTCCTCGAGGGCTGTCTGATCGCGGCGCACGCGATCGAGTCGAAGCACGTCTTCATCTACATCCGCGGCGAGTACGAGGCGGAGTTCGAGGTTCTTGTCGCGGCGCTCGAGCAGATGCACGCGAAGATGCTCGTGGGCGACGTCACGATCGTCGTGCATCGTGGCGCGGGCGCCTACATCTGCGGTGAGGAGACGGCGCTGCTCGAGTCGCTCGAGGGCCGTCGTGGCCAGCCCCGCACGAAGCCGCCGTTCCCAGCGATCGCCGGTCTCTACGCCTCGCCCACGGCCGTCAACAACGTCGAGTCGATCACCTCGGCGACCACCGTGATGGAGATCGGCGGCGCGGAGTACGCGAAGCTTGGCGTCGAAAACTCGACCGGCACCCGCGTCTTCTCGCTCTCGGGCAACGTCGTCAACGGCGGAAACTACGAGCTTCCCCACGGCTTCCCGTTGCGCGACCTGATCAACGAGCTCGGTGGCGGCATCGCCGGAGGCCGCTCGCTGAAGGCCGTGATCCCGGGCGGCTCTTCGACGGTGATCCTCACCGCGGACGAGGCGAACAAGGTCACGCTCGACTTCGACTCGCTCGTCGGGGCCGGTACCGCCATCGGCTCTGCCGCGGTGATCGCGCTCGACGACCGCTGCTGCATGGTGCAGCTTGCCGTGCGCGTGTCACAGTTCTACGAGCACGAGTCGTGTGGCAAGTGCACGCCGTGCCGGGTCGGAACCAAGTGGCTGACGAGCATCCTTCAAAAGATCGAGGACGGGCGCGGTACCCAGGCCGACATGGATCTGCTCGTCTCGGTGGCCGAGCGGATCAACGGCAAGTGTCTCTGCCCGCTCGGCGACTCCGATGCGATCGCGGTGATGAGCTACTTCGACAAGTTCCGCGACGAGTTCCAGGCCCATATCGATGAAGGCGGCTGCCCGTTCCACGGCGACTCGTCACTCGATAGCCTGCTCGCCCCGGTCGCCATGCACGTGCACGACGAGGCGGTGGCCCACGCGTGAGCGATCTCGTCAAGGTGACAATCGACGATCGCGAGGTCGAGGTACCGAAGGGCACCGGCCTCGTCGAGACCGCCGCGTCGGCGGGGATCGAGATTCCGGTCTTCTGTTACGAGCCACGGCTCGGCCCACCCGTCGGCGCCTGCCGGATGTGCCTCGTCGAGGTCGAGGGGCTGCCGAAGCTCCAGGCAGGCTGCACGCTGACGGCGCAGGACGGGATGGTCGTCAAGACTGCAGCGTCGTCCGAGAAGGCGGCCGAGGGTCAGAACGCGACGCTCGAGTTCATCCTCGTCAACCACCCGCTCGACTGCCCGGTCTGCGACAAGGGCGGTGAGTGCCCGCTGCAGGATCTGACCTTCCGCTACGGGCCGGGCAACACGCGCATGTCGTTCTCGAAGATCACGCTGGAGAAGCCGATTCCGGTCTCGCCGCTGATCGCGCTCGACCGCGAGCGGTGCATCCTCTGTTACCGGTGCACGCGTTTCTCGTCCGACGTCGCCGAGGACAACCAGCTCGTCGCCCGCAACCGCGGCACCCACACCGAGATCACCACGTTCGAGAGCGACCCCTACCGCGCGCCGTTCTCCGGCAACGTGATCGAGCTCTGCCCGGTCGGGGCGCTCACCTCGACGCAGTACCGCTTCGAGGCGCGACCGTGGGACATCCAGAACGTGCCGACCGTCTGCGGGCTCTGCTCCGTCGGCTGCAACATCAATGCGACGGTGCGCGAGGGCAAGGTGAAGCGGATCCTCTCTCGCAATCACCCCGAGGTCGACGGCGGGTGGCTCTGCGACAAGGGGCGATTCACGTACCCGCACCTGATCGCCGAGGATCGGATCACCGAGCCGCTCGTTCGTGGTGAGCTCGGCCTCGAGCCGGTCGGCTGGGACGCCGCCCTCGACCGCGCAGAGACGCTTCTTCGTTCGGCCGGAACCCGGATCATCACGGCGCTCTCGGGCTCGGAGAGCGTCGAGCAAGCGTACGCACTCGCTCGTCTTCTACGTGGAGGGCTCGGTGCCCACGCGGCCGTCCTACCCGAGTCGACCTCCGACGCGCTCGACGCATTCCGTCTTCCGCTTTCGTCGCTCGCCGAGGCCGAGATCGTCGTCGTCGTGGGTGACGACGACGTCGCCGACCGCGCGCCGGTCGTCGACCTCTGGCTCAAGGCCGCTCGCCGAAACGGCGCCGAGATCGTCCGCTACGGCCCCACCGGAACCGAGCCTCGAGGCCCCGGTGGCGCAGCCGCCGCACTCCGCGCGCTCGTCAGGAAAGGCAACAAGCTGGGTGAGAGACTCCGAGCATCCGAGCGGGCGATCCTTGTCTGGTCGGGCGCCGGGGGAGGCGGAGGCGCACGGTTGGCCGAGGCCGCCCACGCACTCGGCTTCGAAGGGAAGTCCGGCAGCGGCGCCTTCCACCTTCCGGCAACGCCGAACGGCCGCGGGGTCGCAGCCGCCTGGGCCTCAGCCGCCGACGAGGACGAGGCGAACCCGGAGCCGATCGGACTGCTGATCGTCTCCGGTGACTCGGCCGCCGCCGATCCTGCGGTACGCGCGCTTGCCGAGCGGGCCGAGCACGTGATCGCGATCACAATGTTCCACGGACTCGCCGTCGGCTGGGCCGATCTCGTCCTTCCCGCGACGAGCTCGCTCGAGAGCGACGGCACGCTCCTGAATCTCGAAGGACGGCTGCAGCGACTCCGGCGCGCCGTCATCGCTCCCGTTCCCGACGAGCTGGCCTGGCTCTCGCAGCTCGCCGGTCGATTCGACGTCGAGCTTTCGCCCCACGCCGTTGTCGTCTTCGATGAGCTCGCGGCACTCATATTCGGCGGTGTCGACGGCTCCGAGCTGAACGGCACGGCCCCTCTGCCCGCGCGGACGCCTTACGTGGCACCCGCGCCTGCAGCCGAGGTGAAGCCTGTTGCACCGGCGAGGCCTGCAGACGGGCATTTCGTCGGTGAGCTCCGGCTCCTCCGCTACCGGCCGCTCTTCTCCGGCCCGTTCGTCGAGCGGGTCGGTGAGCTCACGTTCCAGCGGCCGCCCGCCGAGCTCGAGCTTTCAACCGCGGACGCCGACCGACGGTCGATCACGACCGGCGATCACGTCGTCGTCCGCTCGAACGGCACCTCCGTCGAGCTCCGGGCGCGGATCAACCGCGGTCTCGTCGCAGGCGTGGCGCGCGTGGCCGACGAGCACGCCGCAGACCTGCACCTGATGGTGGAGGTCGTGAAGTCGTGAGCGAACTGATGGACTCGACGTCGAACCCAGGAGACAGGCTGAAGCCTGTCACCGGCGAGCGGGAGTTACCGTCGTGATGCTTCCCAACCTGATCCTGTCGTCCGGTGCAAACGGCGAGCCATGGTGGATCGCGGTCGTCAAGGCGTTCATCGTGATCAACCTCGTCCTCGTCACGTTTGCGTACCTGACGCTCGCCGAGCGAAAAATCATGGGACGGATGCAGCTGCGGTACGGCCCGAATCGGGCCGGCCCCTACGGCCTACTCCAGCCGATCGCGGATCTCGTCAAGCTGATCCGCAAGGAGAGCTTCTTCCCGGCGGCAGCGATCGACGTGCTCTACATCTCTGCGCCGTTCCTCGCTGCGTTCACGGCCCTCTGCACGTTCTCCGTGATCCCCTACGGCCCCGGCTGGGAGGTCGGCGGCTACCAGATCAACGGCTATGTCGCCGACTTGCCAATCGCCCTCCTTCTGATCTTCGCCATCGGCTCGCTCGGGATCTACGGCTTCATTCTCGGTGGCTGGGCATCCGACTCGAAGTACGCGCTCCTCGGCTCGATGCGCACGTGCGCACAGCTCGTCTCGTACGAGGTCGCGCTCGCACTCAGCGTGCTCGGCGTCATCATGATGTCGCGGTCACTCTCGCTCGTGGACATCGTCGAGGCGCAGGCCGGCTCGACGTGGTACATCGTGCCGCAGTTCATCGGCTTCGTCGTGTTCCTCGTGGCCGGCACCGCCGAGACGGCACGCGCACCCTTCGACCTGCCCGAGGCCGAGCAGGAGCTCGTTGCCGGGTACCACACCGAGTACGGCGGGATGCGGTTCGGGCTCTTCTCGATGTCCGAATACATCAACCTGATCACGCTCTCTGCGCTCTGCGTGACGCTCTTCATCGGTGGCTGGCACGGACCGTGGTTCCCGGGGCCGATCTGGTTCCTGATCAAGCTGTTCGTCCTGCTCTTCCTCTTCATCTGGGTGCGCACGACGGTGCCGCGACTCCGCTACGACCAGCTGATGCGCTTCGGCTGGAAGGTGCTGCTCCCCGTCGCAACGCTCAACGCCGTGATCACGGCGATCCTGGTGGTGACGCTGTGATGCGGCGTCCCGCGACGGAAAGAGCAGCGTCGTCGCGAGACGCCGCATCACGTGCTTGCTGCACAGCGCCCCCGACGCGCGCGCTCCAGGCCGAGCGTTCGAAGAGGGGCGCGTGATGCAGCCGTTCGGCACCCTCAAGGGATTCGGCGTCACGTTCCGGCAGATCTTCCGGAAGCCGATCACGCAGCAGTACCCGGAGTTCAAGCGGGCCGTGTACCCGCGCTTCCGCGGCCGCCACATGCTGCACCGGCACGAGAACGGCCTCGAAAAGTGCGTCGGCTGCTCGCTGTGCGCCGCAGCGTGCCCGTCCGACTGCATCCGCGTCGTCGCCGACGAGAACACCTCGGACAACCGCGTCTCGGCCGGGGAGCGCTACGCCCGCATCTACGAGATCAACATGAGCCGCTGCATCTTCTGCGGGTACTGCGAGCTCGCCTGCCCGTTCGACGCGATCACGCTCGGAAACCAGTTCGAGATCTCCGAGTACTCGCGCGACGACCTGATCTACACGAAGGACATGCTCCTCACCGAGCCGATCAAGCGGGTGCCCGTGCAGGACGCTGACCTCTTCGACACTCCGATCCCCGCGTACAAGAGCTCGTCCTGATGGAAGACGTCCTTGTCTGGTTGATCTGGGTCGTGGCCGCGCTGGCTTGCGTCGGGAGCGGCGTCGCCGTGATCAGCTTCACGAACCCTTTCTACTCGGCTCTCGCGCTAATCGGCAACCTCGCCTCGCTCGCGGTGCTGTTCCTGCTCGCCTCGGCCGAGTTCGTTGCGGCCGCGCAGATTCTCGTCTACGCCGGCGCAGTGATGGTGATGTTCCTGTTCGTGATCGCGTACCTCGGTGGACGAGCCGATGCGCCCTGGGCCGGCGGCCCACAATGGCTTCAGCTCGGTGCGTTCGTCGTCGGAGCGGCGATCATGATCGAGGTCATCGTCGCGCTCGTGACCAAGGCCGACGGCGGCCTCTCAGATAGCGCCGAGATCGCGCGCTCGTTCGGGAGTCCCGCCGAGATTGGCCAGCTCTTCCTCACCGACCACCTCCTCGCCTTCGAGATCACGTCGATCGTGCTGCTCATCGCAGCGGTCGGCGGCGTCGTGCTCGGGATGAAGACCCAGGCGGAGGACGAGGCCTAGTGCGCCACCCGGGGAATACGGCACAGCTCGGCCGGCTGCAAACGCTTCGCACCGCTTCGTCCTCGGTCGCCCCGGTACAACCCGGTATCGAG
>JANOFZ010000126.1:0-4995 GCA_031413935.1 Thermoleophilia bacterium
GCAGCGGCTTCGGCGAGCGCCTCTCCTACCTGGGCGCGTACCGCCTGCATCCTGAACTGCCAATCATCGAGCGGCACAGCGTCGAGCGCCGTTAGTAGCTCCTCGGTCGAGCCCACCGGAGGTGCAGCTGCGTCCCCGAGGCCGACGAACTGGCGAATCACCACCGAGGTGTCGACGGGCGCCGGCGGGTGGCGTGGAACGACTTCGTGCGTCAGGCCGGCAACTCGGGCGACGGCGCGCGCGACGTCGACGTCGACATCACCGATCTTCCCTTCTGTATAGAGCTCCACGTCGACCTCGGCAGCGAGCGCGAGCGCCAGGCAGACACGGGAGTCTTGTCCGGCGGTCATACCCAGCCTGAGCGGCGAGCCGTAGGAGGCAGCCGATCGCAGTTGCCCGATCAGGTCATCTCTGACGCTCGTGGGACGGGGAGTCTCGATGCTTCCGCTCGCCAGGAGCGCCGGGCTGAAGTACCTCTGTCGTGTAGGTGGACGTCTCGGTGCCAGGGAGAGGTGGGTTCCCCCGCCGACGAGGCTGACGCCGGCGAGTGCTGTGCGACCGTTTGCGTACCACCCGAGCGTGAGAAAGGTCGAAGCGCCCGCCAGGTCGACCTCGCCTCTTCTCTGGAGTGCGGCCATCGCTGCCAGCGAGTTGCTCACATAGTGCGTTCCGTCATTCGAGACCATCTGGAAGACGGCAAGATTTCCGAGGGGGTCGGTGTGCACCTCCACGCGGTCACGGGCAAGATCGAGCCGCGCAGCGACGAACATGCCCTCGATTCCCTCATGTGTCCGCGCGAGTCGTTGCACGAGCGCCCGGGCGGTCATCAACGACCCCCCGTCGCTCATCACGGGCAAGCCGTCGAAGAGGGCTATCTCGGATTCGCCCTCGTATCGGTACCGACGTGGCCCGGCGGCTGCGCCGTGGCAAACGGACGCGCCAGCCACGCGGCCCGATGGCGAGGTCCAGGTCCGAACGGGCTCGGACTCGAGTGCCGGAACCCAGAGTGCGGCTCGGAGCAGGGCAGCCTCGACCCGGGTGGGATCCACCCGTGTTCGGTGACCGACCGCGACGACGAAAAGATTCATGCACCCTCCCCGCACTGATCGTAGCCAGGTTTGGGTCCGTTGTCGAACCGCATGCAGCGGTCAGTCGGGTACGCGACCCTCGAGAACGGCGGCAAGACGTGCCGCGTCGATGTTTCCCCCCGAGACGATGCACACGATACGCCCCGTGCCGGCGCGACCCGAGAGCGCGGCGGCGACCGAGAGCGCTCCTGCTCCCTCCGCGACGACACTCGCGCGGTCGGCGAGGAGTCGCACGGCGGCGGCTGTCTCCTCGAGCGTCAGCGTCACGGCACCTGAGACGAGCGGCCGGGCCTTACCCCACATCGCGGGGAGAAGGGCCTTGCCACCCGCCCCGTCGACGAACGACGCGGTGTAGTCGACAGCGACCGGCTCGCCAGCGGCGATCGATGCAGCAAGCGGCGCGCCGGTCTCGGGCTCGCACGCAAGCACCCTCGTCGCCGGGCTCAAAGCGGCGAGCGCGCTCGCAATCCCCGTCGTCAGGCCACCGCCGCCCCACGGCACCAGCACCGTGTCGATGTCGCTCAGGTCCTCCATGAGCTCGAGCCCGATCGTGCCGTTGCCGGCCATCACGGCGTCGTCGAGGACGGGATGGACGAAGTAGCCGTCCACACCGGGGTACGCCCCGTCCTCCATCGTCTGCCACCAGGTCTCGAACGGCACCTTGATCACCGTGCCGCCCAACCGCGCGATCGCGTCGAGCTTCGTCTGCGGAGCGTGGTCAGGCGCGACAACTGTTGCCGGCACGCCTTCCTCGCGCGCGATCCAGGCGACGCCCTGGGCCATGTTGCCAGCGCTCGTCGTCAGGACACCGCCGGCGATCGCTCCCCGCGGGGCGCTACGGATCGCGTTCGCCGCGCCCCGGATCTTGAACGAACCGATCGGCTGCAGGCATTCGAGCTTGAGCCAGATCTCAGCCGACGACTCCGGTGTCTGCAGGCGCACGAGCGGGGTGCGGATCGCAACGTCGGCGATCCGCTCGCGCGCTGCCTCGATGTCGTCCAGCGGGATCAGAAGTCGACCTCGACGCCGATGCCCCGTTCGCGTGCTCGCGCGACGCACAGCTCCGCCGCTGCGAGATCCTCCGCGGCGATACCGAGCGACTTGAACAGCGTGAGCTCGACTTCGTCGCTCCGGCCGGGATGCGAGCCGATGAGGAGATCGCCGAGCTCTGCCACGATGTGGTCAGGCCCGATGCCCTGCTCCTCGACCGCGAGGAGGTAGTCGCCGGACTCGTTGAGCGTGGACTCGCGACGATCGACGAACATGGTCGCGGCGGCGACGGTCTCGCTGCTGAGCTCCCTGGACGTCTTGACCGATGCGCCCGCAGCATTGATGTGGGTGCCGGGTGCGAGCCAGCCGAGCTCGACGATCGGCTCCCTCGAAGCGGTTGCGGTGCAGACGACGTCCGCGCCGTCGAGCGCCTCCTCGATCGTGGCGGCGACGAGGGAGTGGGTCTCGAGCGCAAGGGCCTCGGCGTGGGCGGGGTTCCTGCTCCAGATCCGGATGATCGGATCGTCGAGCACGGTCTGCATTGCATCCACATGGGAGCGCCCCTGAATGCCCGAGCCGAGAACGACGACGGTGCGGGCGTCGGGCCGTGCCAGCAGCTTCGTGGCGACGCCGGAGACCGCGGCGGTGCGGATCTCGGTAATCGGCGAGGCGTTCAGGACGGCGATGAGCACGCCCGTCACTCCGTCGTGGAGGAGGACGGCACCCTGATGTGGGTCGAGACCATGCGCGGAGTTCTCCGGGTTGACGACGATCTCCTTGAGGGCGAAGTACGGCGTCTCTCCCCCACGGTGGGCAGGCATCAACCCGAACGCAGCCGGGCCGGGTGGGAACATGATCGAGCGCAGCGGATTCGTCAGCTCGCCGCGCGCAAGTCGCGCAAGAACGTCCTCCATCGCTGTGACACAGGACTCCATGTCGAGCAGTTCGCGCACGTCGTGCTCGGAAAGGACGAGAACGCTCAGGAGAACACCTCCGTCAGGTTGTCGCGATCGGTCGGGGACAGGTCGATCTCCAGCGCCTCGAAGGCGGGCGCCAGGTGGTCGGCGCGACCGGGGCCGACGACGACGGCTGTCAGCTCGGGCAGCGAGAGGGCCCACGCCAACGCGAGGCCGGCCATCGAAACGCTGCGATCTGCTGCTCGCCGTTCGAGCTCCTCGAGGGCGTCGAAGACGCGGTCGGAGGTGTAGCCCGCGTACGGCTCGGGCCGAAGCGTCATGCGTGATCCGGCGGGCGGCTGCTCGTTGCGCCGGTACTTACCGGTCAGCCACCCGCCTGCGAGAGGACTGAACGGCGTGTACCCGAGCCCATGCTCCCGGAGGAGGGGGAAGACGGTCTCCACGTCCCGCTGCTCGAGCAGGGAAAAGCCGTTCTGCGCCCATTCGTACCGGGGCAGCCCTTCGAGCCACGACAGCTCGAGCGCCTCCGCGAGTTGCTCGGCGCCGAAGTTCGAGGCGCCTACGGCACCGATCTTGCCTGCGCGGATGCCGTCGGCGAACGCCTGCAACGTCTCCTCCTGTGGCGTCTCGGGGTCGAAATCGTGCGCGAGGTACAGGGCCACCCGCTCCACGCCGAGCCGTTTCAGGCTCGTGTCGATCTGGCGGTGAATGCGTGCTCGGCCGAGGCCATGATCCTCGCCGTCGTCCATCGGATTGAACGTCTTGGTCGCGATCACGATGCGGTCGCGCACCTCCGCGCTCTTCGTTGCCAGCCACTCGCCGATGAAGCTCTCGCTGCACCCGCCGCCGTATGCATCGGCGGTGTCGAAGGTCGTGATGCCGCGATCCCAGGCGGTATCCATGAGTCGGAAGGCATCGTCCCGGGATGTTCCCTGTCCGAAGAAGGCCGGTGAGGATCCGATCCCGCCGAAGTTCCCGCAGCCCAGGATGATCCGGGTGATCGAGATGCCTGTGGCGCCGAGGGCACGTTCCTCCATTCGAGCGATCCTACGGGATCGTGCACGCAGTCCGTGGACAGGAAATCGGATAGGTTCGGGGTCCTGCCAAGAGCCCGAAAGGATCTCTCCGATGCCCTACATCGCAGCCGAAGATCGATATGACCACATGCAGTACCGGCGGTGCGGCGAGAGCGGGCTCGCACTCCCGGCCATCTCGCTCGGGTTCTGGCACAACTTCGGAGGAGATCGCCCCATCGAGACGGGGCGGCAGATCGTGCGGCGAGCGTTCGACCTCGGGGTCACGCATTTCGACTTCGCAAACAACTACGGACCGCCCTACGGCTCGGCCGAGGAGAGCTTCGGACGGATGTTGCGGGAGGATCTCGCACCGTACCGTGACGAGCTCGTCATCTCCACGAAGGCGGGTTACGACATGTGGCCGGGGCCCTACGGAGATGGTGGCTCCCGCAAGTATCTCCTCGCGAGCCTCGACCAGAGCCTCATCCGGCTCGGGCTCGACTACGTCGACATCTTCTACTCGCACCGGCTCGACAGCTCGACGCCGCTCGAGGAGACGATGGGTGCTCTGGACAGCGCCGTCCGACAGGGCAAGGCTCTCTATGTTGGGATCTCGTCCTACTCGGCAGCGAAGACGCGTGAGGCCGCCGCGATTCTCGCCGATCTCGGCACCCCGCTCCTGATCCACCAGCCCTCGTACTCGCTGTTGAACCGATGGATCGAGCCGGACCTCGTCGAGACGGTGGGCGAGCTAGGGGTCGGGTGCATCACGTTCTCGCCCCTTGCGCAGGGGCTTCTCACAGATCGGTACCTGGACGGGATACCCGAGGGATCCCGGGCGAGCCGTAACGACTCGCTTGCCCCGAGCACGATCACCGATCAGGCGCTCGAGAAGGTGCGCGCACTGAGTGTGATCGCTGATGGTCGGCGGCAATCACTCGCGCAGATGGCGCTCGCCTGGACGCTGCGCGACGCGCGCGTGAC
>JANOFZ010000127.1:0-20658 GCA_031413935.1 Thermoleophilia bacterium
CGCCGCGCGCCGTGCGATTCATGAAGGGGTCGATCACGTCGTCCGGGAAGCCGTACGGGTAGGTCGGGAATGCAACCGCCGTGACGATGCCCATCAGCTCCCAGTGGCCGGCGGTCGTGTCCTTGCCCTTCGAGCGCTCGAGCAGCCTCCCTGCAACGGCAGGCGCACCCGGCTGCGGCGGGCAACCCTCTAGCGGCTCGACGTTCCCGAGGCCGAGCGCCTCGAGGTTGGGCAGGTCGAGACCACCGACGGCGCGAGAGACGTTCCCGAGCGTGTCCGAGCCCTCATCCCCCCACTCGGCAGCATCCGGCAACTCCCCCGCACCGACGGCATCGAGCACAATCACGCAGGCCCGCGGCATGCCGGTAGTCTACGTGCGACATGCGAACCGTTCTTGGACTGCTCGAGCTGGTGTTCTACGTCTGCTCGATCCTCGCCCTCTCCGCCGGGGTCACGTACCTCGTGGTCAGGATCTCGCCAACGAAAACGGCGAAGCGTCAGCCCGACAAGACCTGAGCAGCGGACGTAACCCGCATTCGGGCAAACGTCCGTACCGCGCCGTGCACGTGATCGCGAGAATGCCGAGATGAGCACCGACGATGGCTACGGCATCGACCTGTACTGGCTTCCTCTCGGCGCCGGAGGCTGTTCGGTACGACTCAACGGGCGCATCTACGAAGCGGTGCTCGCACGCCTCGAACGGCGTCGTCGCCTTGCCCTCTACCACTCTGCCCTGGTGGTCAACGCCCCGACGGGCCGCTTTGTGATCGAGGTGACGCCGGTCACAGGCGGTGACGGGTCGTCACGGGGCGCCGTAGCCCAGGGAGCCGTCGGCAGTCGCGTCGTACGACGCCTCCGGATCTTCCGCTACGAGGTGCGCCGCTGGCGGGACGGTACGATCCCGGACGTCAGTGAGGCAATCGACAGTCCCAGGCGAGTCTCGGACGAAGCACTCGTCGCCGAGCGCCTCCTTCGTCTCGTGCCGCGCGTCCCAACGCTCGTCTGGGGAAGGGACGAGAGCGGGACAGGAGACATGTGGAACTCCAACTCGGTCATCTCGTGGTTGCTCTCCCAGAGCGGCGTCCCCGTTTCGACCGTACGCCTACCCGCGGGCGGACGCGCCCCAGGGTGGCACGCCGGAATCCTCGTGGCGCGCCGTCGGCCGCTCCTGCCCGGTCTGGCCGACGGGTCGCAGTAGCGGCGACGGACGGCGGAACTGCCGCCGGATCAGCCGCCTACAGCGCGTCTGCCAGCGGAACGAAGTCGAGACCGTGCGCCTGCGCAACGGCCTCGTACGTGATCTTGCCGGCGACGACGTTGACGCCCTTGGCAAGCGTCGGATCGTCCGCAATCGCTCTTGCCACACCCTTCTCGGCAAGAGCCTCGACGTATGGCAAGGTCACGTTCGTCAGTCCCTTCGTCGCCGTCACGGGAACGGCACCCGGCATGTTGGCAACGCAGTAGTGGACGATTCCGTCGACCTCGAAGACCGGATCGTCGTGCGTCGTCGCGTGGGACGTTTCGAAGCACCCGCCCTGGTCGATCGCGACGTCAACGAGTACCGAGCCCAGGCGCATCAGGCCGAGCATCTCACGGGTTACGAGCTTCGGGGCGATCGCGCCGGGAACGAGCACGGCGCCGATAACCATGTCGGCTTCCGCGAGCACCTCCTCGATCTGCAGCCGGTTCGACATCGCGAGGGTCACTCGCCCATCGAGCGCGATCTCTAGGTCGCGCATTCGCTCGACCGACTTGTCGAGTACCCACACGTCGGCCTGCATCCCGAGCGCGATGATCGCCGCGTTCAGTCCCACGACGCCACCGCCCAGGATGACCACCCTCGCCGGCGGAACTCCGGGAACCCCACCGAGCAGGATCCCGCGCCCGCCGTGCGCCTTCTCGAGCGACCAGGCCCCCATCTGCGGCGCGAGGCGTCCCGCGACCTCGCTCATCGGCGCGAGCAACGGCAATTGGCGGTCGGCCTTCTCGACGGTCTCGTATGCGATCGCCGTGATTCCGGAGACGATGAGCGCGCGCGTCAGCGGCTCATCTGCGGCGATGTGCAGATAGGTAAAGAGCGTGAGGCCCTCGCGGAGCCGTCCGTACTCCTCTGCGATCGGCTCCTTCACTTTCAGCAGCAGCTCAGCACCGCCCCAGACGTCCTCTACCGACTCGATGCGGGCGCCGACGGCCTGGTAGGTGCTGTCAGCGAAACCTGATCCCTCACCGGCTCCCTGTTCGATCAGGACCTCGTGGCCTCGTCGCACGAGCTCGAGCGCTCCGGCAGGCGTCAGAGCAACGCGGTACTCGCGCTTCTTGATCTCCCTGGCAACTCCGATCCGCATCGCGGCGGGACGATACAGGAACGCCCGGCGCTGGGCGGGGACGCCTGGGCTTCAGCCAGGCTGAAGCATGGCGTCATGGTGTCAAGCACCAGCAAGTTCCTCGACAAACCGACGCTCGTCAGGCCCGAACGCCGGGCCGAAGCCCGCCGCAGCATTCTCGCGCGTCCGCTCCGGCTTCGAGGTGGCCGGGATCACGAGATCCACGCGAGGATCAGCGAGGCTCCACTTCAGGAGCGCCTGTGCCCACGTCTCGACGCCGAACGGGCGTAGCGGCGCGAGCGCCTCAAGCGCAGGTCCGGGTCGCAGCGTCCTGTCGCGCGCTCCACCCAGCGGTCTCATCACGATCACTGCGAGGCCGAGCTCCTCGGCGAGCGGGAGAATCCGCTTCTCGCATTGGCGCTCGAGCGGGTTGAGTGGGATCTGGACGCAATCGAAGCTGCCGCTGCGCATCGCCTCCTCGAATCCGTCCACCTCGCCGGCGTCGAAGTGCGTGACGCCGATTCGATCGATCCGGCCGGCATCACGCTCCACCTCGATCCAGGCGACCTGCTCGCGCCACGCAACGAGGTTGTGAACCTGCTGGATATCGACGCGACCGAAGAACGCGAGCTGTGCCTCGTACTGGCGGCGCCCCTCGTCAACGGACTCGGCCCAGATCTTCGTTGCGACCACGGCCTGACCACGACGGTCGCGAAGCGCTGCACCGAGTGAATCCTCCGCCGGCCCGTACATCGGAGACGAGTCGTACACGGTCGAGCCCGCGTCGATCGCGGCGCCGACGACCTCGTTCGCGAGCTGCACGTCGTCCAGAAACGTCTGGTACGTCCCCAGACCGACAACCGGCCCTAGGCGCCGCTCCTCCATCACGCGAGGAGAGCGCGCGCATGGCGGCCGGCAGCGAAGGCTGATGCGAAGAACCAGGGGTCCTCCTCTGGCCCTCGCCCCATGTGGCGGAGCGGGATGCCCGAGCATGCCTCCTGCCATCCCTCGACGTCGATCTCGACGACGGCGCCCAGCCCTGCGTCGAGGCCAAGGCCGATCGGCCAGGTCAGAGCACGAGAGCCCAGCGTGAGTCGAAGAGCCGATCGTGTGTGGTGCGAGACGCCCTGATGGCGTTCCCGGGAATCGGCACCCGAGTACCGAACCGCGACAATCGCCCGGCCGCCGAGCGCCGCAGCCGCATTCGCGGCCTCGGCGACGGCGAGGCCGCCATGACCGAAGACGGATCCCGTTCCAACGATGCCCGGGCCGATCCCGCAGACCACCACGTCGAACCCCCGCGCCTTCGCCCAGGTCAACGCGGATGGAATCGTGAGCGCCTGAACATCACCATCGATACACGGCGACACACCGATCGCCGTCTCGAGCAGCTGTCTCATCTTGAGTGTTCGGACCGTGTCGGACAGCGACACGGGCAGGGCTCCGCCTGCGAGTTGTGCGTACGCGACGCGCACGCCGGCACCGATTCCCGCCACGACCGGCGCCAGTTGGCTGTGGAGACCGCAGCACACGACGGGCATCCCGCCGAGATCATCGGCGAGTCGGTCGTGCTCCTCGACGCACGCAGCAGCCGACTGCCCGGTCGTGTACGGCAATGTCATCACGTGGGCCAACGGTGGCGGGGGCAATCCGAGCCCACGCGTCATGTTGGCGTAGAGCACGTCGAAGCCACCGGAGCCGAGCTCGAGGTCATGCGCCTGGGTGTTCACGAGCACGGTGTCGCCGATCTCGACGAGGCCGGTCTGGCGAGGGTAGGCAACACACTCGTTGCCGTCGACCGTGCAGCGAATCAGCTCATCGAGCCTCTGTGTCACCGCCGTGACGGTTCCCCACCGGAGCGTCAGCGCCACGAGTGGTACCTGGCCGCATCGACGATCGCGAGCGTCACCTCTACCATGCCCACAAGGTCGGCAACCGCAATGCGCTCATCGGAGGTGTGGATATCAACCATCCCGTTCCCGAGGTTCACGCAGGGAAGGCCACGCTCGTTGAAGACGTTGGCATCTGCGCCACCCCCCGAGGACGCGGTCACCGGCTCGTAGCCCGCGCGGCGGAGCCCCTCGGCGGCGAGGGCAACGGCAGGCTCGTCCTCCGCAAACGTGTAGCCACGGTACGTCTCCTCGATCTCCGTCTCGGCAGTGCAATCCGACGTGCTGGCTGCAAACCCGATCGCGTCGAGCATCTCCTGCGTCAGAATCGCGAGGGTCTTCGCGTCGCGTGACCGCGCCTCGGCTTCGAGGGTGCACCATTCGGGAACGATGTTGCGCGCAGTCCCACCGGAGATCACACCGACGTTGGCACTCGACTGGTGGTCGATTCGCCCGAGCCGCATGTCCGCGACCGCCCGGGCCGCCGCGAATATTGCAGAGCGCCCGTCTTCGGGAACCATGCCCGCATGGGCGGCGCGACCGTGGAAACGCGCGCGGATCCCGTTCTGGGACGGCGCCCCGAGGATGATCTCGCCGATCGGGGCGGCCTGGTCGTAGACGTAGCCGAGGCGTGCCTCGAGTCGAGTCTGTTCGAACGCGTACGCGCCGAGAAGGCCGACCTCCTCCTTGGGCGTGAAGAGCAACTCGACGCCGGCGTGCGGCCTTCCCTCATCGACGATGCGGCGAACAGCCTCGAGCATGACAGCGACCGCCGCCTTGTCGTCTGCCCCCAGGATCGTGCCGCCGGCGTTCCTGACGATTCCGTCCTCGATCACGGGCTCGATCGGGCCATCCGGAGGCACCGTATCGAGGTGGGCGCAGAGGAAGATCGGCGTTCCCTCACCTACACGACCCGGAACACGGCAGAGGATGTTGCCCATCGTCGAGCTGACAGATGCGCCCGCAGCGTCTTCGTCCCACGCGAGTCCCATCGCCTCCAGCTCGGCAATCACACGGTCAGCGACAGCCCGCTCCTCCCCCGGAGGGCTCGGGATCGCGGCCAACTCGAGAAAGAGTCGGGTGACGTCGCTCAGCGAACAGCCTCGACCGCAACGGCACCACGCGTCCGTGCCCGCTCGAGCGCGGCGCCGACGAAGCCGGTGAAGAGCGGCGCCGGCCGTGTCGGACGCGACTTGAACTCCGGGTGGAACTGACTCGCGACGAACCACGGGTGCTCGGGAAGCTCGACGATCTCGACGAGTCGTCCCTCCTGGAACGTGCCCGAGATGACGAGACCGCTCGCGACGAGCCGATCGCGGAACTGGTTGTTGACCTCGTAGCGGTGGCGGTGGCGCTCCTGAATCGTCGCCTCACCGTAGATCTCGCGGGTGCGCGTACCCTCACCGAGCTCGACCGCCTGCGCACCGAGGCGCATCGTACCGCCGAGATCCTCGATCTCCTTCTGCTCGGGAAGCAGGTCGATCACCGGGTACGGTGTCTCCGGGTCCATCTCCGTCGAGTTCGCGCCCTCGAGGCCGGCGACGTGACGGGCGAACTCCGAGACCGCCACATGCATGCCAAGGCAGATGCCGAGGTACGGGATTCCCTGCTCCCGCGCCACGCGACAGGCCAGGACCTTGCCCTCCCAGCCACGCGAGCCGAAGCCACCGGGAACGAGCACCCCGTCGGCCGTCTCGAGCTCCGCGACCGCCTCCTCGTAGGTCATGTTCTCGGAGTCGAACCAGCGCACATGCACCTTCGCGCCCTGGTGCATCCCGGCATGCTTGAGCGCCTCGTGCACGGAGAGATAGGCGTCGTGGAGCTTCACGTACTTGCCGACGAGCGCGATCTCGACGTTCTCACGCCGTTCGACGATGAGATCGGTGAGGTCCTTCCACTCGCCGAGCACGGCCGGCGGTGCGTCGAGGCCGAGGCGTTCACAGACGAGCTCGTCGAGACCCTCACGCTGGAGGAGCTCCGGGATCAGGTAGACGTCGGGCACGTCGGGCGAGCCGATCACGGCTCGCTCGTCCACGTCGGCGAACAGCGCGATCTTCTCCCGGATCTCGTCCGAGAGCACATCGCGGGAGCGGCAGACCACGATGTCGGGGTGAATCCCGATGCGGCGCAACTCGTTGACGGAGTGCTGCGTCGGCTTCGTCTTCAGCTCGCCGGCCGCCTCGATGTACGGCACTAGGGTGACGTGGAGGTAAAGGACGTTTTCCTGCCCGACCTCGCGCCGGAACTGGCGAATCGCCTCGAGGAACGGCAGCGATTCGATGTCGCCCACGGTGCCGCCGATCTCGGAGATCACAACGTCCGTGGGTTGCGCGACGGCGCCCCGGCGGATTCGAGCCTTGATCTCATTCGTGATGTGCGGGATCACCTGGACGGTGGCGCCGAGGAAGTCGCCCTTGCGTTCCTTGCGGAGCACCGTCTCCCAGATCGCGCCTGCGCTATGGCTCGAGTTCCGCGAGAGGTTCTCGTCGATAAACCGCTCGTAATGGCCCAGATCGAGGTCTGTCTCGGCGCCGTCCTCGGTGACGTAGACCTCTCCGTGCTGGAAGGGGCTCATCGTGCCCGGGTCGACGTTGAGATACGGGTCGAACTTCTGCGCCTGAACGCGGAGTCCCCGTGACTTCAGGAGGCGCCCGAGCGAGGCAGCGACGATGCCCTTGCCGAGCGCCGACACGACGCCACCGGTGACGAAGACGTACTTCGTCTGATGCTCCACTACGTCCGCCCGAGACGGTCGAAATCACGCAGGACGGGTGTCGACTCGATCACGGCGCCGAGCGAGCGGCGCTCACCGATGACGGTCAGAAGGGAGAGCGCTCCGATCGCACTCCACCGCCTCCATCCCGTGAGCTTCTCCACGGAAGAGAAACCTAGCACGGCTCCAAGAGCGTTCGAACCCCCATCCCCCAGCATCGCCATCTCCCCCAGATCGTAGGGAGCGAGGAGGACGGCTACGCAAACCGCCTTCTTCGGTGCTCCGCCGATGAGGAGCGAGCCCAGAGCGAACGCCTTCAGCGCCCGTCCGGGGCGCGTGTCGAGCTGGTTGACGGTGTTCGCTGCAAGGCCGACGAGGAGCGCTCCGGAGAGCGAACGGGTACGCGCGAGCGCAACAAGCGGGATCCCGACGAGCTTCAGCGTCCCCGTCGTCATGCCCGCACCCAGATGGGCCCGGAATCCTCGCTCGGGCCCGCTCCAGAGGTCGTCCGCGAGCCCGATCGCAGCAATCGACAGAACAGAAGGAACCGCGACACCGACGATCGAGCCGAGAAGCGGCAGCCGTAAGCCTCGGAAATTGACCGCCTGCGGTCCGCAGGCAAGAACGAGCTCGCCGAGTTGCCGGCCGCGATGTGCGAACCCGCGCACGGTTCTACCCGTGGCCCGGTGCTCGAGCTCCAGCTCGACTTCCTCGATCCGGAGGCCTGATCGGGCGGCGTCGATCGTCATCCGGGTCTCGACCCCGAAGCCCATCGCCACCGGGAAGACGGCATCGCGCGCGCGTTGCGAGAGCCAGCGTTGCCCCGATAGCGGCTCCTGCGCCGTGAACCCGGAGCGAGCTGTGATCAGCGATCGCGCGGCCCGCTTGGCGAGACCGAACCCTCCCCCTTCCCTCGTCCTGAAAACCGCAATCGCAAGGTCGGCGTCGGTTGCCGCCAACCCTCGAATGTCACCGACGAGATCCGCGTCGCACAGCAGCAGCGGCCCTGAAGCGAGCTGACGCTCGGCGAGCGACAACGCCTGACCTTTGCCCCGGCGCGCGAGCGAGATGACGCGGGCACCGGCGACCTCCGCAATGGCGGCCGTACGATCGTGCGAGCCGTCATCCGCGATCACGATGTCCGCATCCGGGAACCGTGATCGGAGCGCCTCGACCGTTGCTCCGATTCGCTCCTCCTCGTCACGGGCAGCGACGAGAATGGTGAGCGGGCCGCTCACCCCTGCGTCGGCTGCGGGGTGACGGGCGGCAGGATGCCGTCCGTGGCGGGCTCCTCGACGCCGTAACTTCCGGGCGCGGCGCCGCCGAGCAACAACGCCAGGCCGAGCCGACCGGAGGACGTATCGACCGAGTCGAGGGTCGAGAGACCTGCCAGGGCAAATGCCGGGATCGCGCTCGCGCCGGAGCCTGAAGGCTCCACGCCTACGGCAGGAGCTCCCGTCCGGGCAAGCCCCGAGTAGACGCCGGCGAGGAACGACTTGGTGGGGCCTCGCTGCGGCTCGGCCGTGCGCACGACGACGACTGCATCCACCGGAGGCGCCGATAGCCCCTTGCGCTCGAGCACGATCGTCTGGTCGAGCGCGTCCCAGAGAGGCGTCGTCTCTCCTTCGACGAACTCGCCGGCGAGTGCCTCACCGAGATTTTCCAGCTGGGCCACACCTTGCAGTTGCCGGAATGCGGGCTGGCGCTTGAGTGTCTCCTGCACACGCTCCGTGTCGAGTGGCGCGCGGATCGAACGGGTGCGGACGACCGTGCCTCCGGCGTCGACCACGGCCTTCCGAACCGTGAGTGCCGTGCCGGCGTCGACCGGGCCAACGAAGAGAACGGCGACGCGCTTGCCCTCGAGCCGGCCCGGCACCACGGCCGGGTAGGTCTCGTCGGCGAATCGGCGCAGTGCCTCCTCGGCCCGCGAGGCCGAATCGAGCGACCCCCGGGCCGAGTCGACCTGCTGCTGGAGCGCAGAGATCTGGCTCGTCAGGTTGTCTCGCTCGGCATCGTTGACGAAACCCTTCCCCGAGAGGCCGACGCCGACGAGGATGCCGATCACGAGCGCGACGAAAACGGCCGTCAGCGAGGCGACGTGGTAGCGGAGGTCAAACATCCGAAAGAGTGTAGGTGCCAGGCTTCAGCCTGGCTCCTACTCAGATCTACACCGATCTACAAACCGAGCGCGTTTCCGATCGAGCGTGCGAGCGACTCGATCACGTTCCGGAGCGCGGGCGAGACGAGAACAGCGACGGCAATCGCCGCGACACCCGCGGCCGCGAACGTGACGAGTGGCCAGACGCCGATCCGCGGGGAGACGAGTCGTGACACGCCCTTCGCGTCCACGAGCGCCTCACCGACCTTCAGTCGGGTCACGAAGGTCGAGGCCATTCCCTCCCGATTGCGCTCGAGAAACTCGACGAGATTGAAGTGTGTGCCCACTGCGACGATCAGCTCCGCGCCACGCTCGTGTGCGAGGAGAAGGGCGATGTCCTCGCTGATTCCGGGGGCCGACACCGTCGAGAACGACAACCCCAGGCTCCTGAGCCTCTCGGATCCCGGCGCTCGACCATCCGTGTAGGCATGGACGAGCAGCTCGGCGCCCGACGCGAGTGCTGCGTCGGTCGCCGAGTCGAAATCACCGACGATGACGTCCGGGCGGAGGCCGATCTCGAGCAGCGCGTCGGCGCCTCCGTCGACGGCGACGAGCACGGGCTTGAAGTTCCTGATGTACGGACGGACAATCCGTAGGTCACTCTTGTAGCCGGGGCCACGAGCTACGACGACGGCATGACGGTCGCGGAATCGCGTCGCGAGCGGCGGAAAGTCGATCCCGTCGGCAAGAAGGCGACCTTCGTCGCGAAGGTGGCGAAGCGTGTTGTCGGCGAACGCCTCCAGCGCCTCAGTGACGCGCGTTTGCTGATCGGCGAGGGCGACGACGAGCGCCCGCTCGGTGAGCTCAACCCCCACGGCGAGTCGCGTGCCGTTGCGCCAAAGGGAGCCGCCGCGGACGGTGACCGTCTCGCCGTCCGAGAGCTGCTCGAAGAGATCCGATCCTGCAGCATCGACCAGGCAGACACCGCCGCGCACGAGCTCGAGAGGCCCGGGATTCGGGAACCGCCCCGAATTCGAGTGCGCCACGTTGACGACCGCGCGCACGCCCGATTCCACGAGCTCCTCGGCCGAGACGCGATCGAGATCGACGTGGTCGATGATCGCGAGATCGCCGGGTTTGAGGCGCTTGACGAGATCCTTCGTTCGCGTCCCGAGTCGTGCTGTGCCGACGATCTCGGTCACGAGTGGGGCTCCGAGGTGATCCCCGCGAGGAACTCCTCCCCACCGAGCATGCGCTCGAGCTCCGAGCGACGCTCGCCGGGCGAGAGCTCGTCGATCCGCGTGTGGGTCGGATCGCCGGGAACCTTCTCGACCCGGAAGTGGGTCGTCGCAACACTCGCAATCTGGGGCAAGTGGGTGATCGTGATCACCTGCGCGCGCTCCGCGAGGCGCTCGAGCGTCTCGGCGACCAGATGAGCCGTGACTCCGCCGATTCCGGCATCGATCTCGTCGAAGACGAGCGTCTCCCCGCCGGCCACGACTGCGAGCGCGAGTGCAATGCGGGAGAGCTCTCCGCCGGACGCCGTCTCGCCGACCGGCCCGAGGGACATGCCGGAATTCGGCCGGATCAGGAAGACAGCGTCGTCGATTCCGGTAGGGCCAGCTTCCCGGCCGCGCAGCTCGACCTCGAATTCACCCTCACCCATCCCGACTCCCCTGAGGTTCTCCGCGACCGCCCGGGCAAATGCCTCCGCTGCGTCGCTCCTCGCTTCGTGGAGAGCGGTCGCCCGAAGCGTGAACTCCTCGTCCGCGAGCGCCAACGCAGCCGAGGCGGCAGCGACCGGGTCGAGTCCCGAGTCAAGATCGCTCAGCTCGGCGAGGGCCGCGTCGCGCCGGTCGAGCAACGCGTCCGTCGTCTGGGCATCAAACCGGCGCCGCTCCTCCGCGAGCAGGTCGAGCCGCTCCTCGACCGACTCGACCCGGGCAGGGTCGGCCTCGAGGGACGCTACGAAACGATGCAAATCTCCCCCGACGTCGTTCAACCGATGGGCGAGATCACGAAGCTCCGCAGCCGGCCCCTCGAGCTCGGGTGCCAGCTCGACGAGCGGCGCGAGCAAGCGTTCCGCGGCAGCTGCGAGTGAAGCCGCCCCCTCCCCATCCTCCGGCGCGACGGCTGCCGTCGCTGCAGCCGCCCCGACTGCGAGCTCCGCCGCATGGCGCATCCGCTCGCGCTCAGCCCGGAGCTTCGCCTCCTCCCCGCGCTCGAAGCCCTCTGTTCGCTCGACGAGCTCCCGCAAGGCACCGATCCGCGCCTCCTCTGTTCCCGCATCCCTTGTCACCTCATCGTTGCGACGGCGGGCAGCGGTCAGCGCACGCCAGGCCTCTCGGGTCTCGCGTCGGCGCGCGGCTTGCTCGTCGCCGACGAACGCGTCGAGCACGTCGAGCTGGTAGGCCGGTCGGGCCAGTCGTCGCTGCTCGAACTGCCCCGACATGCCGATCAGCCGCTCCGTTGCCGCCGCAAGATCCTCGCGCGCGATCGCTCGTCCCCACGCGTACGCCCGCGTACGACCGTCTGCAAACACGCGTCGAGCAAGAACGACTCCCGGCTCGTCTTCCGGTCGCAGCTCCGCCAAGGCCTCCAGCTCGGCGTCGTCGAAGAACTCAGCCGCGACGTCGAACTCGGCCTCGACGTACGCCTCCTTCGCGGCAGGCCCGACGGCACCCGCATCACCCTTGACGCCCAGGAGCAAACCGATCGCCTGGGCAAAGATCGTCTTGCCGGCTCCGGTCTCGCCGCTGAGCACGTTGAGGCCCTCTCCCAGCTCGAGCTCGGCCTCGCGGATGAGGACGAGGTTCTCGATCCGGAGGCGTCGCAGCATCCTGGGGATGGTAGACCGGAACTGCGCGGGGCACACGTGCCTGCCCCGAACAGGCCCTACGAGCTCCCGAAGCTCTGGCGGTAGCGGCGAACAAATGTCGCGTCGGGAAGCGTGCCGAGCAGCGATCGCGCCGCACCAAGGCGAATCGACACCTGTCCGCCGGATTCACAGTCGGCAACCCGGTGGCCGTCGACGAGCACGGCACAGTCGACCGCCGCAGTTCGGTTCCTGACAAGCAGGTCGAGACCTCGTGGGACGACGAAGGGACGTGCGCGCAAATCGTGCGGCGCAACGAACGTCAGTGCCATCGCGTCAAGACCCCACATCAATACAGGCCCGCCGTTCGAGAGGTTGTAGGCCGTCGACCCCGACGGCGTCGAGCAGATCAGCCCATCGCAGGGAACGCGACCAAAGTCTTCGCCGCCGACAGACCACTCGATCTCGACCATGCGGCCCAGCTCGCCGCTCGTCACGACCGCATCGTTCACGGCCACAAACCGCTCGCCTCCGGTCTCGACCTCGAGCGTCGCGAGCTCGTCGACCTCGAGCTCGCCGCCCAAGACACGTGCCACACCCACCCCGAGGTCGTCCCTCGCGATGGCGCTGAGGAAACCGACACGCCCGAAGTTGACCCCGATCACGGGGATCCCCGTGCCGAGAAACCGATGCAGGGCCCGGAGCATCGTGCCGTCGCCCCCGAGCACGATCGCGACCTCGACATCACCCGCTGCTATCGCATCGTTGCCGGCAACAACGAGCTCCACTCCCTCTCGTTGTGCGACCGCTTCGAGCTGCGCGAGGCCAGTCCCGAGCGCCTCGGGGCGGCCGTGGAGGACGACGGCCGCGCGCTTCACCCGGCTACCCGATGGCATCGTCGATCCAGCGTTCGAGGTCATCGGTATCGGTCGGCTCCGAACTGTCGATCAGGTGGACGAGGAACTCCCGGTTTCCCTTCGGGCCGGGGAGACCGGAGTCTACGACGCCGAGCACCTTCGAGCCCCAGGAAGCCGTCGCCCCACAGACGTCGTGCAGGACCCGCCGTCGCACCTCGGCGTCCCGAACCACCCCCTTTGGCGTATCGGCGCGGCCGGCCTCGAACTGCGGCTTCACGAGCACGAGCGCCTGCCAGGCGGGCGCAGCGAGCCGAAGTAGGGACGGCAAAGCTGTCTTGACCGAGATGAACGAGACGTCACACACGATCACCTCCGGCGCGAACGGGAGACTCGCCACGTTGCGGGCGTTCACCCGCTCGAGCACCGTGACGCGGTCGTCCGCCCGCAGTCGGGGATGAAGCTGTCCATAGCCGACGTCGAGGGCGATCACGCGGGCGGCACCGTTCTGGAGCAGGCAGTCCGTGAACCCCCCCGTCGACGCTCCGACATCGAGGCAATCCTTGCCGGTCGGATCGAGGGAGAGCAACTCGAGCGCATGCGCGAGCTTCTCGCCGCCGCGCGAGACGAACCGCGCGCGCCGCTCGACCTCGAGGGTGACCGCCTCGTCGAGCTGTGTCCCCGGCTTGTCGTAGCCCGGCACGAGCCCTGCCATGACGAGCGCCTGCGCCTGGCTGCGGGTCTCCGCGAGGCCACGCTCTACGAGGAGAACATCGAGCCGCTTCTTCATTCTTGTGGCAGGTTACGCCGTTCGGACGGCGAGGCTATCGACGATCTCCCGCAGGATCGACGTATCGGCCCGGATCTGCTCGAGTGCCAGGTGCGCGCGCTGAGCTGCATCGCGGGCGAGCCCGCGGGCAGCGTCGACCCCGAGCCGAGCGGCATACCCGTCACCGTCGAGGACGTCGTCGACGACCTGGAACAACATCCCGAGCTCCTCGCCGAACGCACGCCATGGCCCCTGCTCGGCCTCGGGAACCTCGGCTGCCCAGAGCGCGAGACCAACGGACGCCGCGAAGAGGCGCCCCGTCTTCAGCCGGTGAAGCTCGGCGAGGTCGGCGTCTCCGCCGGTGATGTCGAGGTACTGCCCGCCGATCATTCCGAGCGTGGCGTCTGCCAGTTCGCGTGCGGGAGCGGTCGTCACGTAGGTCAGGGCAAGCCGAAACGCCTCGGCGATCAGCGCGTCGCCCGCGAGCAGCGCGACCCCTTCACCGAAGGCGACGTGCGCGCTCGGCCGACCACGACGTTCGTCGTCGTCGTCGAGCGCTGGAAGATCGTCGTGCACGAGCGAGAAGGCGTGGATGAGCTCGAGCGCAGCTGCGGCGGGCAGCGCCCGCTCGGGCTCGACGCCCGCGGCCTCGGCGGTGGCGAGGCAGATGACGGCCCTGATGCGCTTGCCTCCCTCGAGGGCGTAGCGCATCGACTCCTGCTGCGCGCCGAGCTCTGCCCTCAGCTCGAGGTTCCCGAGATACCGCTCCGTCAGATCGAGGAGTGCGTCAGGCGCCCGCATCGGCGCTCGCGCGGGCCCGCTGCACCTCGGCCTCGATCTGCTTCGCGAGCTCGGCGATCTCGGCGAGGTCATCCACAGCTGCGTCGACGTCGCCTGCTTCGGCAAACCGCTCGAGACTGTCGATTCTGGCACGCAGCCGCTCTGCGAGCTCCTGGGCGCGCCCGAGGCTCTCGTTGGCGCTCATAACGACTCCTCACGCTGAATCCGGCCGAGGATCCCGTTCACGAGTCGGGCCGCATCCTCCGTTGCGTAGCGCTTTGCGAGTACGACGGCCTCGTTGATCGCCACTTCGGCAGGCACGGTTCCCTCCTCCAGTTCATAGACCCCGATACGAAGAATATTCCGTTCGAGCGTACCGAGCCGATCGGCCGCCCACGCGTCTGACGCCGCCGTGATCCGCTCGTCGAGCTGTGGGGCGCGCTCGGCAATTGCCTCGGCCAGCCCGAGCGCGAAATCGTCCGGCGTCCCGTCATAGAGCGAGGCGAGCGGCTGGCCGGTGAGATCCCACTGATAGAGGAGAAAGAGGGCGGTTCGCCGGGACTGACGCCTCCCGACCTTCGCGACGGTCACACTGGCACCATCGACGGGAGGCGACCTTCCATCTCGGCAAGGTAGCTGGTCGAGTAGTCGCCACCCCGGAACTCCCGCGAGTCGAGAATGTCGATCGCGAGCCCGCGGGTCGTCGGAATGCCCTCGATCTCGAGCTCTCCGAGCGCTCTGATCGCTCTTGCGATCGCGGCATCCCGCGCGTCGTCGTGCACGATCACCTTGGCGATCATCGAGTCGTAGTACGGGGGAATCGAGGCGCCCTCGACGACAGCAGTATCGACGCGCACGCCGGGACCGAGGGGCGGTCGGAAGCGCGTGATCAGACCCGGCGCGGGCGCAAAGTCCCGCCGAGGATCCTCGGCATTTATCCGAACCTCGATCGTATGCCCCGACCGGGGTGCACGTCCGGTCAAGGACAGTCGCCCACCTGCAGCGATACGGAGCTGCTCGCGCACGATGTCGATCCCGGTCGCCATCTCGGTGACGGGATGCTCGACCTGGAGACGGCAGTTCACCTCGATGAAGGACGGCGCACCGTCAGGCCCGAGAAGGAACTCGAAGGTTCCGGCGTTGACATATCCGAGCTGGCGACACGCACGTTCGACGGACGCCTCCATCGCCTCCCGCGTCTCCGGCGTCAGCGCGGTAGAGGGTGACTCCTCGATCAACTTCTGGTGTCGGCGCTGGATCGAGCACTCGCGCTCGCCGAGCGTCAACACGCCTCCCTGGCCGTCACAGAGCACCTGGATCTCGACGTGCCGTGCCGGGACAAGCGCCTTCTCGAGATACATCGACCCGTCGCCGAACGCCGCTTCGGCCTCGGCGCTCGCGGCCCCGTACGCCGCGTCGAGCTCGTCTGGCCCGTCGACGACGCGCATCCCTTTGCCACCCCCGCCGGCAGTGGCCTTGAGCAGGACGGGGAAGCCGATCTCGGCAGCGGCAACGCGGATCTCGGCCAGCGTCGCAACACCCTCGGTTCCGGGCACGAGCGGCACCCCGGCAGCGCGCATCTCTGCCTTGGCGCGGGCCTTGTCGCCCGTCTTCTCGATCACGTCGGCCGGCGGGCCTACGAAGACGAGGTTGTTGTCCACGCAGGCGCGGACGAACGCCGGATTCTCGGAGAGGAAACCGAAGCCCGGGTGAACTGCCTCGCAGCCCGTTGTCTCCGCCGCGGCAATCACATTCGCGATCCGAAGGTAGCTGTCTGTCGCCGAAGGAGGCCCGATACAGACGGCGCGGTCTGCGAGCCGGACGTGGAGCGCGTCGGCGTCGGCGGTCGAGTAGACGGCGACGGCCTCGATCCCGAGCTCATGGAGCGCGCGGATGATGCGCACCGCGACCTCACCCCGGTTCGCGACGAGGACGCGAGAGAACATCGTTAGACGATCGGCTGAACGTCGACCGGGTCGAGCTCGAAGAGGATCTGCCCGAATTCGACAGCCTGCCCGCTCTCGACATGGATCGATTTTACGCGGCCCTCGTGCTCGGCCTTGAGCTCGTTGAAGAGCTTCATCGCCTCGAGGAGGCATAGCGTCTGCCCGACGGAGACGACATCGCCGACCTCGACGAACGCCGGGCTCCCGGGCGACGACGAGCGGTAGAAGACGCCCACCATGGGCGACTCGACCCGGACACCGGCGCGCGCTCCAGCTTGCGGCAGCTCGCCCTCCGATGTCTCGGGCAGGGCACCGAGCGGTGCGCCGGTCGCACCAATCTCGTCGGCTCTCCGTACCGACACCCTCATCCCCTCGTCCTCGATCTCGATCTCTCCGACACCGGACTCCTGGACGATCTTCACGAGCTCGCGGATCCGCTCTCCGCGCGTCGCATCGACGTCACCGAGCAACAGCGATGACTCTCGCGAGTGCCGCTGGCGGATCGTTCTGAGCAGCGTCTCCGCCTCATCGCCGAACATCGCGAGCAGGACGAGATCTTCCTCGCTCGCTGCGAGACCCTCCGCTGCTTCGCGAACGTCCTCGGCGCTCGGCGGATCCCCCTCGAGGCGAGCACCACTTCCTTTCACGAGCGCGACGATGCGCGAGACAGACTCCTCGATGGGGGCCGGCGTCGTGCCGTAGCTGCCTTCGATGAGCATCCTGAACTCGTCCAGAACCGTTCCGTATCGGCGAGCCGAAAGGATGTTGAGGAGGGCCTGGGACGCGAGGATCTGTCCAATGGGTGCGGCGAGAGGCGGCCAGCCCGACTCGGCACGAATCCGACCGACCTCCGACAACGTGTCGAGCAACCTGTCGCCCGCCGCATGAGCGCGCAGATGCACGTCGAGAGCGGCCACGAGCCCTGCGGGCAGGTCGTATTCTGCGGCCCGAACAGCGATCCGGGGCGCAACGGGGGCGACGGGTTCGTCTCCGATGTGCTCGTCGATCAGATCCGACGCCGCCCACAGGTGTGCAGTGTCGACACCGGTGTCGCGCCGGAGACCATGGAGAGCGTCGACAAGAGACTCGCCCGACACCCGGTGCAACGTCAGAGCCAGCGGATAGACAGCGGTCGCTATGAGATCGGCTCCAACGCGCGTCGCGACAACAGCGTTCAGCAGGGCCGTGCCTGCTGCACCCTGGACGAAGAGCCCAACGGGAAGCCCTGTCGCCTCCCCGATTCGCTCGACGAGCTCCTCCGTCAGATGTGGCAGGAGGGCATCGGTGGGATCGTTGATGATCACACGCGTCGCCCCGAGCGTAGGGATCTGCTTGGCGCACTCGACGAGCGCGTCGAGCTCGCCGGCGCGGCCGGCGCTGTAGACGAGCCCGACGTGGAACTCCTTGCCGGCGCTGACGATCGCCTCGCCGGCCTCCTTCAGGTTCGAAACGTCGTTCAGCGGATCGTGGAGCCGGAAGACGTCGATCCCGTTGTCGGCGGCGCACGCGACGAAGCGTCGGACGATGTCCTCGGAGACCGGCTTGGAGCCGACGAGGAAACGGCCGCGCAACGCAAGTCCGAGCGGCGTCGTCGTTCGTGCGTCAATTGCGCGGATTCGCTCCCAGGGGCTCTCGACGGCCCGCCGCACCGCAGAGTCGAAAACACCCCCGCCCGAGACCTCGAGGTACGCGAATCCGGCCTGGTCGAGAATCTCCGCGATCCGCAGGACCTCCCCCGTCGGCATCGTGCCTGCGAGCGGCTCCTGCGACAGAAGGCGAATTGTGGTGTCGACGATCTGTGGCATCTCGAATGTGGACCTTACCGTGCCGCGGGCCACAACCCCGGGGGAGGCTGAAGCGTCGCCCGGAAGTCAAACCCAGAGGAGAGGCTGAAGCCTCCCCCAGAGGTTTAGCGGCTTCGCCGCCGTTCCTGTTACGCGCGAGAGATGTAGCGCGCCTCGGTCGGATCGACCTTGATCCGGTCTCCCACGTTGACGAACAGCGGCACCGCAACGACAGCGCCCGTCTCGAGGGTCGCAGGCTTCGTCACGTTCGAGACCGTGTCACCCTTGACGCCCGGCTCGGTCTCCGCGACGGCCAGCTCGACCGAGGACGGGAGCTGGATTGCCGTCGGCTTGCCGTTGACGGCGAGGATCTGCACGATCGACGACGGCAGGATGTAGGTGAGCTCGAGCTCGACCTCCGACCGCGGCAGCGCGAACTGCTCGTAGGTCTGCTCGTCCATGAAGTGCGCGTCGGTGCCGTCGTCGTAAAGGAACTGGACGTTCTTCGTCTCGGTATGCACGCGCGCGAACTTCTCCCCGGCGCGGAACGTGTCGTCGACCACGGCGCCCGTTTCCAGGTTCTTCAGCTTCGTACGCACGAACGCGCCGCCCTTACCCGGCTTGACGTGTTGGAAGTCGACGATCCGCCACATCGAGCCGCGATGCTCGATATGCATGCCCGTCTTGAACTGATTGGTGCTGATGATGTCGGCCATCCGGCGGCGCACGATACCTGTCGGCGGGGCGCACAAGGCGCGTCATGGGGCTTATCCGACGGTGAGCATCTCTTTCGTGAACGACGTCAGGATCTCGCACCCGGTCTCGGTGACAACGACAAGATCCTCGATGCGGCAGCCGCCGACACCGGGGAGATAGAGACCCGGCTCGACAGTGACAAGATTTCGCTCGGCGAGTACATCCGTCGATTCGGGCCGCAGCACCGGCGCCTCGTGTACCTCCATGCCGAGGCCGTGACCGAGACCGTGACCGTAGTACTCGGCCATCCCGGCTGCGATGATCGCAGTTCGCGATGCTGCATCGACCTCGACCCCGGCCGCACCCGCTCGCACGGCGGCCAGTCCATCGAGTTCGGCCTGCGCAACCAACCCGTAGATCTCGGCGAGCTGTGTGGAAATCTCGCCGACGGCGAACGTTCGCGTGCAGTCCGAGCAGTACCCGTCGACGACGCAGCCCATGTCGACCGTCACGAGAACTCCTTCGCCGATAACGGTGTCGCCCGGGTGAGCATGAGGCGAGGCGCCGTTCGCACCAGACGCGACAATGGAGTCGAAGGCGAGCCGATCGGCGCCCAGCTCGCGGAATGTCCGCTCGATCCACCAGGAAAGCTCCTTCTCCGTGCGCCCGCCGAACTGCTCTGCGGCAAGCGCGACGTAGACGGCATCCGACAGCGCCGACGCTCGCCGGATCGCATCGATCTCGGCGTCGTCCTTGACGAGCCGGAGCGCTTCCACGAGCCCACGCGTCGGAACGAGGTCAGCTCCACCCGCCGCGAGCGTCTGCCAGTGCGTATACGAGATGCGGGACGCCTCGAACCCGTAGCGCCGGTCGGCGAGCAACTCCGAGAGCGCTCCGGCGAAATCACGTCGTGTCTGCACCACCTCGACTCCCTGGACCGCCCGGGCAGCCTCGAGGTAGCGGAAGTCCGTGTACAGGGTTGCGGATCCGTCTGGCTCGACGAGGACGGCGCAATTCGAGCTCTGGAAGCCGAGCAGGTAGCGCACGTTGACCGCGTCGGTGACGAGGAGCGGCTCGCTGAGCCCGGCCGCGAGGCGGTCGATCCGGCTCATGGGCGTCTCTCCGCGAGCAGTCCGAGTGCCTCGCGATATCCCTCGAAGCCCTTGCCCATAACGCGCATGCCGCCGAGACCTGCGAGGACCGATTGCCGACGCCACTCTTCGCGTTCATCGACGTTCGAGAGATGAACCTCCACGAACGGCACTGTAAATGGCTCGAGTGCGTCGTGGATCGCCCACGAATAATGTGTCCAGGCGCCGGGATTGACGATCAGGCCGTCGGCCGTCCCGAGTGCCTGGTGGATGAACCCGACGTACTCGCCCTCATGGTTGGTCTGCCGGCAGCGGACCTGCAGATCGAGGTCGCGTGCCCATGCATAGACCTGCGTCTCCAGATCCTGGATCGACTGGTCGCCGTACGTCGCCTGGTCACGCCGACCGAGCAGGTTGAGGTTCACTCCGTTGAGGACATCGATGCGCACGCGCCGACTCTAATGCCTAGCCCCGAAACGTTGCACCGATACCCGTAGGGGAGATGGCGCAGCCTCTCCCGGGAACGAGAACTGCGACCATCGACCCCGGGGGCAACAAGACATAAGGTTCCGAGACACCAACCTAGGCAATCAGGCTGTCGAGCGCCGCACGTATCTCGGTCGCGTCGACCTCGTTGCCCCAGGTCGGCTCGCCGTTGCGCTCGAGCAGCACGAGCCGTGGTACACCACCGACGGACTTCTTGTCGCGGGCCAACGCAGCCCAGGCTGCATCGCGGTCGACCTTGACGGGCTTCGGGTCGAGCTCGCTCCTGACGGAGGCGAGCGCCTCGTCGTTGCCCGAGAGCCGTAGCGCCGCAACACGTCCGAGCGCAACGGCCCGGCCGTGGGGAAGGTCGTAGCCCGCGGCGGCCTCGAGCGCGTGGGCGAAGGTATGCCCCA
>JANOFZ010000128.1:0-2158 GCA_031413935.1 Thermoleophilia bacterium
CGCTCTCCTGCGCGAGCGCCATCCGACCTGGCCGGTGGCGCTCCTCAAGGCCTCGCTGATCTCATCGGGCGACACGGTGCAGGTCGGCGGCCAGCCCGCTCCGCCGACGCGTGGTGGCGGTGGGCTCATCAACCCCGCTCGCGCAGACCTACCGCTCATCGTGGCGAAGCCTGCGTCTGTCTCCTTCGGGCTCCTGCCTCCCGGCGCAAGCGTGCCGGAGCAGCTCGACCTCTCGGACGCCGGCGCCGGAACCGGGCTCTGGGACGTCGCCGTCGAGATCACTGGTGCGGCGCAAGGGGTGACGCTTACCGTCCCGCCTACGGTCTCCGTGCCAGGTGCTCTCGCGATCGCAGCCAACGTCGACGCAGACGCGACCGACGCCGACTTTTCCGGGTTCATCCGCTTGACCCGCGGCCTCGACGTCCGACGCGTTCCCTTCTGGCTTCATGTCAGCAAGCCAGTCCTGGCTACCGCGAAGTCCACCCGATTGACCGCCCCGGGGCTCATCGCCGGCACCACGAAGGGCGGGCCGTCCCGCGTCTCCCGATACCGGTATCCCGAGGTTCCCACGGACGGGCCTGTGACCGCCTCGCTGCAAGGCCCGGAGCAGGTCTTCCGGTTCGCTCTCACGCGCCCCGTCGCCAACTTCGGCGTCGCCATTACGCGACGAGGTGCAGGTGTGCGCGTCGAGCCTCGCGTGGTCTCCGCAGGAGACGAGAACCGACTCACCGGGTACGCGGCGCTTCCGCTCTACTTCAACCCCTATCTCGCGCAGTACGGCGAGCCCGTGCTCGTCGCGGGCGCGATTCGACCGCAGCCGGGGAGCTACGACATCGTCTTCGACAGCCCGACGGCGGCGGGCGCGGGAACGTACACGTTCCGTTTCTGGGTTGACGACACGCGCCCGCCAACCGCGAAGTTGGCGGAGGCCCGCGTCAGGCGCCGGGCCCCACTCCTCGTTCGCGTCTCCGACGCGGGCGCCGGCGTCGACCCGGGAACGGCAGTGGCGACGATCGACGGGAAGGCCCGGGGGACGTCCTGGAAGAACGGCACGCTTCGGATCGCCACGAGGGGAATCGGCCCCGGCACGTACAGGCTTCGTCTCCAGATCTCGGACTACCAGGAGTCGCGCAACACGGAGAACGTACCGCCGATCCTGCCGAACACCCGCCTGCTGAACGCCACGATCGTGATCCGGTAGCCATTTCGCGGGTTGCTCCCGCGGGCGACGCTTCGTCTCGCTGAGACGAGGCTACGCATCGCCCCTACGACGCGGCGTTTCGCGCTCCTCGGTCGTCGGGAGCGCCTCGAGGTCAGCGTGAACGCTGCGAACGAACTCGTCGTCGTCGCTCGTCGTGATCACCGTCAACTTCGCCTTGCGCTTGTCGCGGTCGCGCAGCCGTCGCGCATCCGCGCCGGCGAAACGCTCGAACCTCGGCCACTCTGCGGCGACAACCACACCGATGCCGATCGCGAGCAGCACGATCCAGGGCCAGGTCACGCAGTAAGTGTACCCCCGCTACGATCTCATCCGATGCGTCGCCTGATCCGCCTCCTTCCGGTCGCTCTCGTCGCAGCGGCGCTCGCCCCAACGGCGCAGGCGCAGGTCAAGACCCTCACCTTCACGGTAGGGCCTATCTCCGTCCCCGCCTACGGCGTCGCAACAGCACCCGCTGCGGCGCCGTCACCGAAAGAGGACGGGTACGTCGTCGGGATGAAGGCCGAGATCGTGGATGCCAAGGGTGTCGTCCAGGGTCGGGACAAGGTGATGCTCCATCACATCGTCTTCGGCAAGGTCGGCACCCCTGATGCGACCTGCGGCGGGGCCGCCGAGCGCTTCTATGCGGAGGGCGAGGAACGCCTGGCTTTCGACCTCCCGGGCGGGTACGGCTATCCCAATCAGGGCACCGACCGCTGGTACCTCCTTTACATGTTGATGAACCACAAGCCGAAGGCCCTCGACGGGTACGTCCGCTACACGGTGGAGTACTCAACGGGTGAGCAGCTCAACCCCGTGAAGCCGATCTGGCTCGATGTGCGCAACTGCAAGGGACTCGACCCGTCCTATGACGTGCCGGGCACCGGCAAGCGATTCTCGGCCTCGGTCGAGTCGACATCGTGGGTTTCGCCCCTGAGCGGCAGGCTCGTCGCCGGCGGT
>JANOFZ010000129.1:0-8281 GCA_031413935.1 Thermoleophilia bacterium
CCGCCGTTGCAGGCCGTGGTGGGTGTTGGGTCGTCGACCGCACAGTTGAACGCCGTAGCGCCCGCAGAACTGAACGCGAAGGTCGGCGTACCATCGCTCGTCGCACCGCTCGGCCCGGTCGAGATCGTCGGCACCGGCGGCGGCGTCGTGTCCACAGTCCACGTGAACGAGGCCGTGCTCGTGTCGGGGTCGGCGTTCGTGGCGAGGACGGTGAAGGTATGTGACCCGTCGGCGAGTCCCGAGTACACCGTCGGAGTCGTGCAGGGCACGCTCGTGCCGTCGAGATCGCAGTCGAAGGTTGCCGTGACGTCGGGTGAGCTGAATGAGAACGTCGCTGTCGTCGCTGTCGTCGGGTTGGCGGGAGCCGCGTCAATCGAGACGCCCGGTGGGACGGCGCTTGCAAGCGGAACAACGGCCAGGAGCACGGTGGCCACCGCCACCGCCGTTGCGGTTGACAGCCATCGCATCACGCCCCTCCTCCGAGCCCGAAGGCAACGAGTAGGCCCATCGCCATCGCCAAGCCAGCCGCACCGAGTGCCAGTCGCCCCCGCGCCAGTGTCTGGCCGACCCTCGGCCCGACCGCGTAGGCGGCACGGGATGGTGCGAGCGAGAGCAGAACGAGAAGGGCGGAGAGTCCGAGCAACAGCTCGCCAGCGCGAGGGTATGAGCTATCGCTACCGGCCGTCGTGGACGTAGTGGCCGCTGCTGCCGCCGCTGCGGAGAGAACCGCTGCCTGCTCTCGAGCCTGCGCCTTGCGCGCCTGAGCAGCGGCCGCCTCCAAGGCCTTGAGGCGAGCTTGCTTGGCACGAGCGGCTTCCTTCGCCCTGACGGCTTTACGCCGCTTCTGGGCTGCTGCCAGTGCGGTCGCGCTGGCCGACGAGCCAGAAGAAGCCGCTCCCGAGCTCGAGGAGGTCGTGCCGGAGCCGGATGTCGTTGTCGCGGTCGAACCTCCAGTCGTGCTCGAGCTGGACGGTGAGGGGGAGGACTTCGAGCTGGACGAGCCCTGGCTCGGGCTCGGCGCGGGCGGAGGTGTCGAGGCGGGAGTTGTGGCCACGGTCGGGGTGGGGTCGGGGCTGACGGGCGCGGGGTCGGGTTTCGGGGTAGCGGCGAGGCTCGTTGCAGGGAGGACGAGCGCCGCGATCGTGATCGCAAGCATGCTGCGAACAGCACGTGATGCACCACTCTGTCGCTTCCGCTGAAGCACCCGCGTCCCCTGAAGCACCTGCGTCCCCTTTTCACAACCTGAGCGCCTGATTCTAGTTCAGAAATCAGGGTTCCGATAGCCCGCTTTTCAGGCGGCTTCACCGCCGGTAACCGGCGGGAGCGCGCTCCACGGGAACGTGATCCATTGGTCGGTGCGGCGCCACACGTATTCACATGACACGGTCGACCGGGACTTTTCGTAGAGGACAGCGACACGCGTCTCACCCGTGCGACCGGAACAGAAGTCCCGCACGAGCTCTAGAGTCGCACCCGTATCGGCCACGTCGTCGGCGATGAGGACGCGGGCCGAGCCGAGGTCGACGAGATCGGGCACCGGGGGAAGCAGCATCGGCAACTCGAGTCGCTCGTCGATGCCGGTGTAGAACTCGACGCTGATCGTCGCGGTGTTCTTGACGCCGAGGGCGTACGCGAGCGCTCCGGCGATGAGCAGTCCTCCGCGCGAGATCCCGAGGACGAGGTCGGGAATCCAGTCGTCCGCGAGGAGCGTCTCCGCGAGCTCGCGGCTGCCTGTACCGAGATCGTCCCAGGTCATGATCTCTCGCTCCACGGGGAGACCGTATCGGGTCAGGCTAGCGTCAGCGCCACGGCCCGTCGTCCGGGCGCCGTTTGAACCAGCCGAGCCAGAGCAGGACAGCGAGCACGGCGAGGGGCAAGATGATTGCGGCGGCGATCCAGCCGATCGGGCCCGCGGCCCCGACGAGCAGGAGCACGATCGGGAGCCCGATGAAGAGAGCGACGGCGACGATGATCGCCCTGGGGAGGGACATCGTCTAGCCGGGTGTCCCAGTCGCGACGACGACCCGGTTCGCCTTCATTTGTTGTTCTATCTCTCCCACGTCGAGATCGGCCACAGCCTAGTATTTCAGCGTGAGCTCACGCGTCCTCATTCTCGGAGCCGGGTTCGGCGGCCTGGAGCTCGCCACCATGCTGTCCGAGGAGCTCGGCGGCGACATCGACGTGACGCTGATCGACAGGAACGCCGCGTTCTCGTTTGGCTACTCGAAGCTCGACGTGATGTTCGGCCGGACGTCGCTCGCGGAGGTCCGGCTGCCGTACGCGGATATCGCGAAGCCGGGAGTGCGGTTCCTGCAGCAGACGATTCTCTCCATCGATCCCGACGCACGGCGCGTGACGACGGACGGAGGTGTGCACGAGGCCGATTTCCTCGTCGTGGCGCTCGGCGCCGACTACGACCTCGATGCAACCCCGGGTCTCGTAGAGGGCGGGAACGAGTTCTATTCGTTCGAGGGCGCCGCTCGCCTGGGGGAGCTGATTCCCACGTTCACGAGGGGCCACGCGATCATCGGTGTCTGCGATGCGCCCTTCAAGTGCCCTCCCGCGCCGAGCGAATGTGCGCTGCTCCTGCACGACGACCTCGTGGCTCGTGGTGTCCGCGGCGACTGCGAGATCTCCGTGGTGATGCCGTTCTCCCGGCTCGTGCCGCCATCGCCCGAGACCTCGGCGGCGCTCCTTGATGCGTTTGTCGAGCGCGATATCGTCTTCGTCCCTGGTCGCCGCGTCAGCTCGCTCGACCCGGCCCGCGGCGTCGCCGTGCTCGACGACGGTACGGAGATGCCGTTCGACCTCTTCCTCGGCGTTCCCAAGCATCGCGCGCCGGACGTCGTGCTCGAGAGCGGCCTGGCGGTGGACGGGTACATCCCGGTCGGTCACGCGACACTCGAGACACGCGTTCCTTCGGTGTACGCCGTGGGGGACGTCACGACCGTCGGTGTGCCGAAGGCGGGTGTGTTCGCCGAGCGAGCAGCTCGGGTCGTCGCAGCGTCGATCATCGCGACCATCCGTGGTGGCGAGCAGCCCGAGCCTTACGACGGACGCGGGTCGTGTTACATCGAGTTCGGCCGCGGTCTCGTCGGCCGCGTCGACGTCGACTTCTTCTCGGGACCGACGCCGACGGGTGTTTTCAACGAGCCGTCGGACTCACTCGTCAGGGATAAGGAGACGTTCGGCTCGAGCCGTCGCGCCCGCTGGTTCGGCACCCACTAACCTTTCGCAAGGGCCGTGTTGATCGCCGCGAGAGTCGCCGGTCCAGCGACGCCGTCGACGGGGAGGTTGTTGGCCGTCTGGAAGGCCGAGACAGCCTCGACGGTCGACGGGCCGTAGCTTCCGTCCGGCGTTCCGGCCGCGTACCCGAGGCTCGTGAGTGCGGCCTGCAACGTTGCGACGGACTGGGAGCCCTTGGTTCCGGGACGGAGCGTCTCGTCGGTGGGTACCGAGGTCGGCGGAGTTGCCGGCGTCGTGACGGCGGGCGTGGTCTCGGCCGGTGTCGTGTCCGCAGGCGTGGTCTCTGCAGGGGTCGTCTCGGCGGGTGTGGTCTCGGCGGGTGTGGTGTCAGCCGGAGTCGTCGGCACCGGTGCATCGACGGTCGAGGTGATCGTCACGACGGTGTTCGTCGAGTCCTTGGTGATGCGCCCGACAAGAAAGCCGGCAAGCACGAGGAAGACGGCGACGACGACGGCCAGGACGACTCCGATGTGGCGGCGGACGACGTCGCGGGCCGTAGGGTCGTCGTGCTCCCAGTCATCCGCGACCTCCCACTCGGGCTCGTGTTCGGAGGAAGGATCGCCATTCCGGGGTGGATACTCGCGAGCAGCCAGCGGCTGCCCGGTCGGAGCGAACCAGTCGTCGTCCGCGGGGCTGTTGCTGCCGTCGTCGATGCGCATCGAGATCCCAGCAGGCTACTCCGGGCGGCGGAAGGCGTTCGGTCGAGCGGCGGCGGTAGAGCCCCGGAAAGACTGCATCACTAACGTAAACTTGTCCGATATGGCCGGAGTCGAGCTCGCGCTTCTCGGGGGAAGCGTCATCACCGTCGATCCGGCGCAGCCTCGCGCTGAAGCCGTTGCCGTGGCGGGCGGCAGGGTCGTCGCCGTGGGTTCCGATCGTGAGATCCGCGAGCTGATCGGGCCGACGACCGACGTGATCGAGCTAGAGGGCGCGACCGTTCTCCCCGGCTTCCAGGACGCGCATCTCCACTTCGCGCACGGAGGGATGGCCGCGCGCGAATGTGACCTCTACGAGACGTCCACCCCGGCCGAGCATGCAGACGCGATCGTCGCGTACGCGGCTCGCAACCCGGCGACTCCGTGGATCGTCGGCGGCGGCTGGTCAATGGACGACTTCGGCGGCCGGATGCCGACCCGGGAGTTCCTCGACGCACTCGTCCCCGAACGGCCGATTGCGCTCGATACGCGAGACGGCCACACGCTGTGGGTCAATAGTCGTGCACTGGAGCTTGCCGGGATCACGGCGACGACATCCGACCCGGTGGGCGGAGTCATCGACCGGGACGCCGCCGGAGCTCCGTCGGGAACCCTGCAGGAGACCGCGATGCGACTCGTGGAACGCCTCGCCCCCGAGCCGTCCCGTGCGGACTGGGAGCAGGCCATCCTGGACGCCCAGCGGACGCTTCATGCTCTCGGGATCACGGCTTGCCAGGAGGCATCGCTCGACGAGTCGCTCTTCGAGCCGTACCGCACGGTTGCCGAGCGGGGAGACCTGACGATGCGGACGGAGGGCAACCTCCTCTGGCGCGACGACGTCGGCGACGAGGTGATCGAGGAACTGCTCGATCGTCGTGCGCACGGCACCGTCGGGCGCCTACGGATCCGCGGGGTGAAGCTGTTCCAGGACGGCGTCGTCGAGAGCCACACGGCGGCGATGCTCGAGCCCTACCGCGATGCCGACGGAGCGATCACCGAGAGGTATGGCCCAAGCCTGTTCGAGCCCGAACGGCTCCGACGGATCGTCGGGTTGCTCGATGCGCACGGCTTCCAGGTACACATCCACGCGCTCGGTGACCGAGCTGTGCGCGAGTCGCTCGACGCGCTTGAATCCGCACAGGCGGTCAACGGCCGACGCGACGCACGCCACCATCTCGCCCATGTGCAGTTCGCCGACGCGGTCGACCTTCCGCGCTTCGGCGAGCTCGGCGTCGTCGCGAGCGTGACCCCGTACTGGGCGGTGCTCTCGGGGTACGTTCGCGATCTGACGCTCCCGTTCGTCACCCCCGAGGCCGGAGCGTCGATGTATCCGTTCGGGAGCATCCTCCGGAATGGAGGAAGGCTTGCGTTCGGAAGCGACTGGACCGTCTCGACTCCTGATCCGCTGCTTCAGCTCGAGGTCGCGGTCACCCGGCGCCGCCCCGGGGAGGGCGACGACGAAGCCTTCCTGCCGTGGGAGCGGCTGACTCTCGACGAGGCGATCGCAGCCGCCACGATGGGCTCGGCCTACGTCAATCACCGGGATCACGACACGGGCTCGATCGCGCCCGGCAAGCTGGCCGACCTCGTTGTTCTCGATCGCGATCTGCTCGACCGCGGTGCGGGCTCGATCGGCGAGGCCCGCGTCGTCATGACGCTTGTCGAGGGCGCCGTCGTCCACGCGTAATCCCGTAGGGGAGACGGCGCAGCCTCTCCCGGGAGCGAGCGCGGCGCCCACCCGCCTCGGGGGCAAGCTGCGCAACACTTCTGAGACAAGGCCCTAGCCCGAGATCACGAGGGGAGCGGCGAACCGGTACTCGTCGAGGTTCGGTGTCGAACCAATCCGGTCGATGACCGTAAAGAGGCCCGGCGCGGCGAGGGGAGTCAGCACGCCGTGCCAGGTGTTGCGCAGGAGGTTGATCCCCTGGCCGGGCGAGGTGCGAAAGGCGCGCACGCCCGCCGGCTGCCCCTCCACGTCCGTTGCCACGATCACGAGAAACGGATCTGCCGACATCGGAACGAAGGCCTGGGATCCGTCCGGGTGTCGTTCGACGACGGTAAGCGTCAGAGGAAGGGAGCGAGGCTCCGCGCGGAAGATGCTGATCCCGGCTCGGCCGTCCGGGCCGAAGTCGAGCCGCGCGCGATCGTGGAACCGCTCGCACAGGCCCTCGTTGATGATCCGGTCCGCCGTGCCGATCGCCTCGAGCACGTCGCCGTAGGGAGCGAATGCGTCCACGGTGAGTGACTCGATCCGAACGTGAGCGGTCATCGCACCACGAGCTCTGGGTGCCTGTTCACGTCCTTGTAGAGCAGGTAGCGGAACCGCCCGGTACCCGTCGCGATGCACGCCTGCGGGCAGAAGGCGCGAAGCCAGATGAAGTCCCCGGGCTCGACGGAGATCCAGTCTCGGTTGAGGAGGTACTCGGCGGTGCCCTCGAGGACGTAGATCCCATGCTCCATGACGTGTGTCTCGGCGAACGGGATGCGCCCTCCAGGCTCGAAGGTGACGATGTTGACGTGCATGTCGTGGCGCAGATCGGCGGGGTCGGCGAAGCGTGTCGTGCCCCAGTTCTGGGCGCTGCTCATCCAGTCGATCGCCACCTCCGAATCCGAGGTGAGGATCGGGTCGGGCCTCGAGAGCCCGGCCGCCGGGACGTAGGATTTGCGCACCCAGTGGAACTGCAACGCGGTCGTGGCGTCATTCCGCACGGTCCAGCTGGTTCCCGGTGGGATGTACGCGTAGCCACCCGAGCTGACGGAGCTGCGCGAGCCGTCCACCGTGAGCGTCATCTCGCCGCTCGCGACGAAGATCGCGGCCTCGGCGCCCGTATCGGGCTCGGGGCTATCACTGCCGCCGCCTGGCACGACCTCGACGGCGTACTGCGCAAAGGTCTCGGCAAAGCCCGAGAGGGGGCGCGCGAGGATCCAGGCGTGGGTCCCCGTCCACCCCGGCAGCTCGCTCGTCACGATGTCGCGCATCACGCCAGCGGGGATGAACGCGTAGGCGGTCGTAAGGATCGCACCCGCCTTCGAGGGATCGTCGCTCGATGGAGGCATCCCTCCGGTGGGAAACGCGTAGGTCATGCGTCAGCACCACCGAGATCGCTGTGTGGTTCCCGGGGATCTCGGTGAGGAGGCGCACGACCGTGCGTTGGACAGCGTCGTTGTCCCACTGCTCGGGGTGGGTGTCGTGAGGAGGTGGTAGGTGGCGAGGACGTGGTTGCCGCTGATGTCGCCGGCGTCGATCTCGATCGTGTACCTGTTGCGCGGGGCCGGGGTAAAGCCCGCAACGAAGCTGACGGACTGGTTGATCTGGAGTCGCGGCGCAGGCTGGCCGACCGCGACCATGCGTGTGCCCTGATAGACGCGATAGGTGACGCCGATGGTCGATCCGGCAGGAGATCCGAAGGCGAGCCGTGGGACGGGAAGCCTGATCGTGGGCTTGACGCCCGGCTTGATCTTCATCGTTTGCCCGCCCATCGACTTGGCCAACGACTGGAAGGACGAGTAGGACGGCTTTGCGCGGCCCGCAATCGTCGTCAGGCCGCTCTGCCAGAGGCCTCGCGTGGAGTCGCGGAAGATGAACCAGATGAACATCTGCACGCGCTGGTCGGCCCTGAGCTGATCGATCACCAGCGAGAGGTAGCGCGCCTGTTGAGCCTCGGTTACTCCGAATCGGTCACCGGGTTTCGTCTGGTAGCCGTACTCGGTGATCCAGACAGGGATGTCCTCGCGCTTGAACCACCGGTCGAGGGACGCCTCGAATCGCGGCAGTTGCGACAGGGTGACGTTCGGCCAGCGAACCCTCTCTGTCGGGGGAGCATCGGGGCGGGTCGGATACGGGTGTGTTGCGTAGGCGTCGAATGACAGGTGGTGCTCTCGGGCAAGGAGGCGCGCGAAGGTGCCGGGTGCCACCGAGTCGGCGGCGGCTCCCTGGGCCGGCCGATCGCGCCCCTGATTCGACGTTTCGCCGATTGCGACGAGCGCCGTTGCGTTTCCCGCCTTGATACCCGCGTAACCGGACCGGTAAAGCCGGGCGTAGCTACGCGGACTGGCGATCGCGCCGTTCCGGTCGAACTGGGGCGTCAGAAAGATCTCCAGGTTCGGTTCGTTCCAGATCGAGTAGCGGCCGACGTGAGGAAATCCTGCGTGCCGGCCCGAGTAGCGATCGGCAATCGCACGCCCGAAGTCCTCCAGGTCGCTCGGTCGCGTTGGTGCCACGTTCGGTTTTTGCGTCGGAGGCCGTGTTGGAAGGCGCGCGTTCCAGCGGCGTTGCCGCGTACGCTGCATCGAAGGCGGCCGTGTTGGCCGTGATGCGTTCAGTCGCCGACGAAGGTCGG